>NZ_JBXDLD010000001.1:0-11028 GCF_056820425.1 Priestia sp. KCTC 13724
CGAAAAATATTTTTTTGACACCCCACCAACGGCTCAAACCGTTGATAAATCAACATTTATAGAGGGAGGTAAAAAATAATGAGCTATGAATTTATTAAGGAAAACCAAGAAAATAGTTTTTATCAAGTGAATGAAAACGAAATAAAAGAGGTTGAGAAGGAACTCGATTTAAAATTTCCTAAGGAGTTAGTTAATTTTTATATAGAGGTTGGCTACGGATTTATTAAAGGTTCAGAGTTTAATATTAATCGTATTATGGACCCATATTCAGTAAGGGATTTTCGATTAAGAGTTAATGATTTTGAGTTTTATCCTGACATAGAAATCTATGATGAATTTGAGAATAACAAACTAATATTTTTTGAAGGCAGTGAATCAGCTTTAATGTCAATAGAATTGAATGAAAATAATAGAAGTGTAGTTTACTATTATGATATTCAAATTGCGACTTCTCTAGAAGAATTTTTAAGAAAGATAGAAGAAAATGATAAATATTATTTGGAGTTACTAGTTGATTAAAGAACGATAATAAAACATACCTTGAATGGTTTTACGCCTTTCAAGGTTTTTTTCTTTAATTTATAATAAATTAACTGATACTTGAGTGAGACAATAAGAAAATAATTTGTTTGAGAATTGAGAGCTCATGATGGTAGTACCATCATGGAATAGCGTTTTAATACTTGTATAGTAAAAAAAGTACGATAATTAGGGGAGATGACATTTTATATGGTAGGGGTAGCATGACATGGAATTGGCTAATAAACTAACGACAATGACAAAGTTCGTGACGATAACCAATGGGTAAAGTAAAGATGTGCTGTTTTATTGTATGCGCTACCAAGAACCAGAGACAGGGAGATTTGTGGCGAATCCAAATGTGGAGCGTGTGGAGAAACCTGTTGGAGTGGAGAAGAAGGGTAAAGATGTTGAGAGCGTTCGGAAGGTTGAGCCGGTTCAGGGCGGTTCTAAGGGTACGGGTAATGACATTCCAGCTGCTTTCAGACAAAATGAATTTGCTAGTTCGTATGAAGCACGCCTTAATCAGACACCATCACCCATTAATTCGAAGGTTGAATTTGAAGGAATCAGAGGAGAATCTTTAAGTACGCTTAAACCACCACCAGATCCTGAATTGAAACGTATATTAGATGAGGCTGGGATTAAAGGTATTCAATATAAAAATGGAGTTCCTGATTTTTCGCCAGTTGCAAAAGCTCAAGTGGAAATTAACTATATTTTAGGTGGAAAGAGTGTTTATGGAGGTAAAGCTAGACGTGCTAATTTTATACAATCAGATCAAAAATTAGCTGAAAAGCTAAATAATTCGGCTGAATTAGCAAGGCAGTTTGGAATGGAACCTGGTACAATCAGAGCAAGAGATATAAAAAAATACCGAGAAATAAATAATTTTACTTGGCATGAATTAAATGATGTTAAAACAATGCAACTTGTGCCAACAAAAGTTAATAGTGAATTTGGACACCTTGGTGGTGTCGGCGAAATAAATGCAGGAGCGTTTGGACCTGGAGGCTTTGCCAATAAGTAAGGAGAGGAGATTATATAATGACTATAAAAGATGAAGTTTTTGGTGAAATTGAGTATGAATTTGGGTGGTCAAGAGTTATCATTATAGACTTTTTTGGAAATACAACAGAAGTCAATTTATTAATAGATGGTGAGGAGGATGGTCAGTTTGATGAAGGTCAGTATATAGCATATCAATCATTAATGAAAAATTGGAACGACATACAAAAATATATATTAAAATCTATTCTAACTTATTACGGACAAAAGAGAAATGAATTAGGATTTGATATTGAAGTGAGTAAAAAGTATCCATTAGTTGAAACAACTAATGAAATATTAGAAATGATAAGTATAGAAGGGATTGTTGTTCCCTATGCAGATATTTTTGACGGTCGGGATATTGGAATTACATTTAATTGTACATGGGATACAGAAAATGGGCTAGGGGTTCGTTTGTTAAACGAAAAAGTAACTGAAGTAGGTTTTCAAGACGTTGCTATCTAAAATATAATATGCTGTGAAAAAGCTAGAATTCATTAAGGTTGTACCATCCGGATTTGAATAACAAATTCAATGTAAAGCAATAATCTTGAACTTTATCGAGTAGAAAGTACTTTATAGAAGTTAACACACTGTATCTTAATCAAAGCAGTGTGTTTTTTCATGAAAGTAACTAATATTTCTTGTTGGTTGGTTTGAAAAATGCCTTTTTCTTTTAGCAATTACTCGCTTTATTTCCGTTGTCGGCTGGGCAGGTCGCGCAGCTAAAGGCGGAAAAGCCATCTATGTTACCGCCAAAGGTGTCAACGCTGCTGATCATGCGCTTGATGCGTACAAAACGTCCAAATCGTTTAAAGCGCTCGAACAAGCAGAAAAAGGTCTCTACGGCCTAGTCGCCGCAAACGGCATGTACGAATTCACAACGGGAAAAGACATGTTCGGCAATGCGATTTCTGAAGAACAGCGCCAAAACAGCCTGTTCCAATCGCTCGGCATTGCAGGCGCAGGTGCCCTATCGACGCGCTACGCAGCCAATATGGGTCAAGCCGTGGTGACAAAAGGAACCGAAAAGCTCACGCAAATGCGCAATACGCTTCGCACAAGTGCGGTTGCCAACGTCACCAAACAAGCGTACCAAAGTGTCAAAACCGCGCCCGCATCGTGGACACAGTCATTACATAAAACGTATACGAGTATTTTAGACAGCACCATGCCAAGGCTCATGCCCGAACTAGCGCCAGCCGGTCCAGCGCTTGCCCAGCAGACGGTAAGGGAAACCTTGCAGAACGTGAAGCAGCAAGCGATGCAGATGATTACGCCCATTTACAACCCAAAAGTCAAGCGGTACCAAGACCCAGGGACAGGGAGATTTGTGGCTAATCCGAATGTGGAGCGTGTGGAGAAACCTGTTGGAGTGGAGAAGAAGGGTAAAGAGGTTGAGCTGGTTCGGAATGTTGAGAGTGTTCAGGATGTTTCTAAGGGTACGGGTAATGTAAAGCATTTAGATGATGTACCAAGAATAAAAGAAGTTGAAGTTAATTTTAAAAGAAATGATAAACATGACTCCGAAGAGTTTGCAAGACAATTGAAAGACCAAGAAAAAGGTATGAATGAACTAACAGTTGATGAGTATTTAAAAAATCGTGAGAAGTATATTGAACAAGGGCGTGCAATTGAAGGTAACGCTGCACAACAAGCTGCTAGGGAAGAAGCTTATGTACAAAAGATAAATGAACTACAAAGAGAAGGATTAACGTTATCGAAAGCTAAGAAACAAGCTAAGGAGTGGTTAGATACTCAAGCTGCACTTCACAACCCAGACCAGATAGCAGGAGGAAAGGCAGAAGTAATAGGAGGTTTGGGAGATAAGAGAATAAATTCATCAATAGGTAGTCAATGGCGATATAGGATTGATATTGTTGATGAACAAATCAAGGAATTAGCAAAAAGTATGACACCAGAACAACTAAAAAATACTTATTTGAATGTGAAATTAACACATTAGTGGGAGGAGTATAAATGGAAAAATACTTAAAAGATTTTAAATTGCATAAAAAAGTTCCGAGTGAAATCATTGAAAAATATATGCAACTGGTACCAAACGAAATTATAGATTTATGGAGTAATTATGGATTTGGTACATTTATGCAAGGGTATTTTAAAAGTTTAAATCCAGAGGAATTTAAAGAGATTTTGGGAGAGAGTAGTCAAAGATACAAGGATTCAGTTGTGTTGTTTGCTACAGGTATGGGTGACCTAGTTATTTGGTCAGATGGATATGTTAGACTACTTAATTACAGGTATGGTGTGGTAAAGACAATTATGTTTACATTTGAATTTTTCTTTCAAAATATTAATGATTTGGAATTTAGAGATGAGGATTTGTCTTGGCAACCTTACCCCGAAGCCCTTAAACAATATAGTGAGTTGGATTATGATGAGTGCTTCGGCTATACACCGCTATTAGGTTTAGGTGGAGCAGAAAAAGTAGAGAATCTAAAAAAAGTCAAACTGAAGGAACATATTCTTATTATTACTGAATTTATGGGACCAGTTCAGTAATATTCGGGAGTATGTTACAGAATTAACTATAAGCACTTGATTGCCTTATTAGGAATCAGGTGTTTTTGTTTTCTTTTTAGAAATCTTAACTGTGTACGATATTGGATATTGCTTTACTGAAATTCATAGCTCATGAAGGTAGTACCATCATGGAGTATTGATTTTATATTTGGATTTTGTGAGAAGTACGATAAATAGGCGAGATGACATTTTAAACATACGCTGTGCTTATTACAGGGAACAAACCAAAAACTTACGAAATTAAAGAGCCTCGTGGGTTTATAGATAGAATTAGTAATGAATTACGTTATAAAATTAAAAGAAAGCACTTGATTGTCTATCTAGGCAATGAAGTGCTTTCTTTATGAAGATTTACAAATTAAAATATATATAATCACTTAGGTTCAAATCAACATTTTGCGGACAACCACCGTTTCCAACATAACCAAACAAGCGTACCATAGCGTCAAAACCGTCAAAACCGCGCCCGTATCGTGGGCACAGTCATTACATAAAACGTATACGAGTATTTTAGACAGCACCATGCCAAGGTTCATGCCTGAACTAGCCCCAGCCGGTCCAGCGCTTGCCCAGCAGACGGTAAAGGAAACCTTGCAGAACGTGAAGCAGCAAGCGATGCAGATGATTACGCCCATTTACAACCCAAAAGTCAAGCGGTACCAAGACCCAGGGACAGGGAGATTTGTGGCTAATCCGAATGTGGAGCGTGTGGAGAAACCTGTTGGAGTGGAGAAGAAGGGTAAAGAGGTTGAGCTGGTTCGGAATGTTGAGAGTGTTCAGGATGTTTCTAAGGGTACGGTAAAAATTGATTACGATTTAGCTAAAGAGTATATTAGAGATGTTGAGTCAAAAACTGGGTTGAAACTTCATAAATCACAAATAGAAAAATTAAAGGATACTTTAAGAGAAAATAAATATGAAAAAATGACACCATTAGAAACTTTAAAACACAGGAATACATTCAATAGTGTGAAAAATAAATTGATTAAAGAATGGGAAGAAAACACGAGACAAACTTGGCCAAGATATACTGAGGAGATTTATGATAAAAAAGGTAGATTAGCAAGAGATATAGGTCAACCATATGATGCTCATCATATTATAGAAAATAATTTTGGCGGTCCTCACGAATGGTGGAATATACATCCTGCTAAATTCCCTGATGAACATCAGGCGGGGATTCATGGTAAGGGTGCGCCATCAAATAAGTTATTTCCAAGGAGGTAGTTTTAATGGCTACATTTGATTTTGTGAAAAATGAGAAACATAAATTTATTAGACTACAAGAAAATAAACTATTAGATGCGGAAGAAAGACTTGGGTTTGAGTTACCTAATGAACTTAGAGATTTTTACTTAGAAGTTGGGTATGGTTTTATCAAAGGAAGGGATGGGAACACAATAAATAGAATTATGGATCCAGATACTATAGCTGATATTACTTTGAGAGAAGGTATTTACGAGTTTGATCCAGATTTAGAAGGAATATATGAGGAGGATGATAAATTAGTATTTTATGAAGTAAACGAGGGTGTATATTTAACTCTTGATTTAAATACTCCTCAACAAACTCCTGTATATTTTCTTGAAACCCAAATTGCTGGTTCATTGGGGGAATTCATAAGAAAGGTTAATGAGGATCCAGAGTACTTTATGGATATGGCTAATTAATACTTCGGGCTCTCAGCAATAAAATATAGAAGTGAGCGTAAAATAGTCCACACATACTACTCACGTATGGGCTGTTATGCTTGAAAAGTTGTTTTAGAGGTAATGAAATAAAAGCAGTATTAAACGAAAATGATGCAGATGTTTTTAAGAATCTTTATAGATTTTATTTATGGAAATCTTAAGTTACGCAACTAAATTATATAGAAAGTAAAGCATTAAATAGAGCACTTGATTGTCTACTTATGGCAACAAGTGCTTTCTTTATGAAGACTTACAAATTAGAATATACATAATCACTTAGGCTCAAATCAACATTTTGCGCACAAGCACCGTTGCCAACGTCACCAAACAAGCGTACCAAAGCGTCAAAACCGCGCCCGCATCGTGGACACAGTCATTACATAAAACGTATACGAGTATTTTAGACAGCACCATGTCAAGGTTCATGCCTGAACTAGCCCCAGCCGGTCCAGCGCTTGCCCAGCAGACGGTAAAGGAAACCTTGCAGAACGTGAAGCAGCAAGCGATGCAGATGATCACACCCATCTACAATCCAAAAGTCAAGCGGTACCAAGACCCAGAAACAGGGAGATTTGTGGCGAATCCGAATGTGGAGCGTGTGGAGAAACCCGTTGGAGTGGAGAAGAAGGGTAAAGAGGCTGAGATTGAGCCGGTTCGGAGTGTTGAAAGGATTCAGGGTGTTTCTAAGGGTACGGGTGAAACTATTCAAGTTAAGAACATTAAAAATGAAGTAGATATTATTGCTGAAAGAGCTAAAGGTTTGGACTTAACTCTAAGAGAAACTCCATATAAAATCATGGGTAGTAAAAAAATGAAACAATTGACCGAAAAGGTGAAAAATAGAACTATCACAAAAGAAGAATGGAAACAATTGATGTGGAACAAGAGATTTAAACGCAGAAGAGATAACGGTGTAGATGACTTCTGGGAACAAGAAAGAGAACGCTTGTTAAATGGAGAAGCTACGAGGATATGGACGGAGAAACAAGCAAAAGACATAATAAATGGTAAGGCGCCAAAATATGAAGGTAAAACTATGATTGGTCACCATACTTATAGTGCAGCTAAATATCCGCAAATTGCTAATAAAGGCGAAATTATATATCCTGTAACATTTAGAGAACATTTGTATCGATGGCATGGTGGTAGCTATAAGAAAAGCCTACCTGGTAAACCACTAAATGATTCAGTTGATAATGACTTTTAAGGAGGATATAAATATGTCGGTAATATTTTTAGTGGTGGAACAAGATGAAAATCAAATGAAATATTTACCTGTAATAAGAAAAAATACAAATTTAGGATTTTCTGAGATAAAAAAAAGAATTGGAAATGGAAGTCCGATAATGGAATGTAATCTGTTTAAAGATGATGTGGACGATGCAAAACTTAAAAAATTAATAAATGAATTGATAAATGTTGGAGCGAAGATAAGACTGTTTGATGGTGAATTAGTTAAAAATAAAGAAGTATCTGTTGAATACTTGATGAATAGATTTGATAGATATAAAGAAATACAAAAACAAAATGAAATGTTAGATGATTTAATGTATGGTGAAGATTAATTTGTGGAGATGTTATGTAGAGTCGAGAAAATTCAGCTACAATATTTTGGCGAGATGACATTTTACTTGGCGACGAATATAAAGACATGGAATGAATATGAAACTAACGAACTCGTATAAACTCGTAAGTTTTAACGTAATAGTTGTACGACATATAAAAGGTGTCATACTGTTACTAAAAAACTTATAAATTTAATGCTACTTAAAAACAGATGAACTTAAAGTACTTGATTGCCTATTTAAGCAATCAAGTGCTTTCTTTATGTAAGTTTACAGATTAAAATATACGTGACGTTGAGGTTTACCATTCAAACAAGCAGAAAAAGGTCTCTACGGCCTAGTCGCCGCAAACGGCATGTACGAATTCACAACGGGAAAAGACATGTTCGGCAATGCGATCTCCGAAGAACAGCGCCAAAACAGCCTGTTCCAATCGCTCGGCATTGCAGGCGCAGGTGCCCTATCGACGCGCTACGCAGCCAATATGGGTCAAGCCGTGGTGACAAAAGGAACCGAAAAGCTCACGCAAATGCGTAACACGCTTCGCACAAGTGCGGTTGCCAACGTCACCAAACAAGCGTACCAAAGCGTCAAAACCGCGCCCGCATCGTGGGCACAATCCCTACATAAAACGTATACGAGTATTTTAGACAGCACCATGCCAAGGCTCATGACCGAACTGGCGCCAGCCGGTCCAGCGCTTGCCCAGCAGACGGGTAAGGGAAACCTTGCAGAACGTGAAGCAGCAAGCGATGCAGATGATTACGCCTATTTACAACCCAAAAGTCAAGCGATACCAAGACCCAGAGACAGGGAGATTTGTGGCGAATCCGAATGTGGAGCGTGTGGAGAAACCTGTTGGAGTGGAGAAGAAGGGTAAAGAGGTTGAGCTGGTTCGGAATGTTGAGAGTGTTCAGGGTGTTTCTAGGGGGACAGTTAAAGATAGTATTATAAAGGAAATAAAAGAAATTGATTTCGGAAAACATATAATAAGAGGTAAAAACGGAAAAAAACAGTTACTTCCAAATGCAAAGTATGTAACTAATGATGATTATAAATATACTACCGATGAACTTGGGCGTATAGTCCATGTTGAGGCTCCTGAACTTATATTAAAAAAGGCTGATAGAAATAAATATGCACAAGCGAATGTAGGAGATAAAGATAGATTATCAGATGATGATGGTGGTCATTTAATAGGAGCTCAATTTAATGGTCCTCCTGATATTGATAATCTTGTACCACAAAATAGTCAAATTAATAGGAGGGGTGGAGTTTGGTACGAAATGGAGACTGAATGGGCCAATGCATTGAAAGAGGTACCACCCAAGAAAGTCTCTGTTAGTATTGAACCGATCTATTCTAATAATTCAATGCGACCAGATTCCTTTATGGTCGAATATGAAATTGAAGGCCAATTTCCAGTGATTCGCGAGATTGCAAATAAAGCAGGAGGCTGATATTGATGAGTTTTGAAACAGAATTAAACGAGTTATATAAAGAAATTGCACAACAGGTTAATGATATGATTCCAACTGAATGGAATAATTTCTACTTTAATGGTGAAGTTCAGGAGGGAGAAGGAGGAGTTTTCTTTTTTTTTACGCCAAAAGGTGAGGAACAACACATTTTTTCACATTATATTCCAAAATTATATAGTGTAGATAAGAGGGCTTATAATAAAGAACTACATAAATTATTTCAACTTACTGTTGAACTCCAAAAAGTTTTTACTGATAATGACCAAGAACCTTGGTTTTCAGTGACATTAATATTAAATGATACAGGTAAATTAAACGTACATTTTGATTATACAAATTGGCATGAAAGTGAATTTGGTCCAACAGATAGAATTAAGTATTTTGAATATAAATATGTAAGTCAAAATAAAGAACAGCTAGATTTAGATTTAATAGAGAGAATGAAGAAATTTGAAGAAAAGTAAACAATTAAGCACTTGGTTACCTTTTAGGCAACAGGTGCTTTTGTTTTTGGTGAAGTAAGAACAACATGAATGAGACCAGTTTGAAATTCATAGCTCATGAAGGTAGTACCATCATGGAGTATTGATTTTATATTTGGATTTTGTGAGAAGTACGATAAATAGGCGAGATGACATTTTATATGGTAGGGGTAGTTATGAAATGGATTGGCTAACAAACTAACGATAATGACAAAGCTCGTGACGATAACCAATGGGTAACATAAATAGGTGCTGTTTTATTGTATGCGCTACTATGATCCGGAGACAGGGAGATTTGTCGCGAATCCGAATGTGGAGCGTGTGGAGAAACCTGTTGGAGTGGAGAAGAAGGGTAAAGAGGTTGAGCGCGTTCGGAATGTTGAGAGTGTTCAGGGTGTTTCTAAGGGTACGGGTGAAACTAGTATATCTAAGCCAGCAAGACCTAAAGCAAGTAGCGTGAAACCAGGGGTAAGAGAGAAACCTTCTGCTAGTAAAAAACAGAAGGAAAAAAGATTGTCAAATGAGCAATTAAATAATCTTGTAAAAGGCAACTTTGTTAAAGAAACCTCTAGGACTAGAATCTTTACGCCAGAAACTATGCCAGGAAGTAAAGATTTTACAAAATGGTTTAATGAATTGAGCATAGATGAATTTGAACTAGCCTGGTCTACTCCAAAATTAAGGACTATAATTGAGAGTAGGATTCGTTATCCCGGTGGCTACCATGAATGGCATCTAGTATCTCGAGCACCAATTTTTAAACGGTGGGGTGTAACGGCTGAAGATATAGCAGAAATGAGAACGTTAACGAAAGACGTTGAGTTTGTAAACCCAGTAGGAAGACATGGGTTTGATGGTTCTGGAAAAGCTCATAGAGAGCTTCTTGATCTGATTGATCACTCACTTGATTATGAAACATTTAAAAGGAAATTAAGAAATTGGGCACATTATAGGTTGAAAGGCGGAATTGATTCATTACCTGAAGGGCTTAGATAATTAGAAATGGGGGATTAAGATGGAAAACCCTGGAGCTGTTTCTCTTTGGTTTGGAAATTGTAGTAATGAGGATTTGCTAAGCAAGTATGTAGAAATAAAATATGATAATGAGGGAGACAGAATTCCTTCAAGCTTTATGAATGATTTTAAAATAGACTTCCTTGAGTATAACCAAGATTTATTAGAATGTACTTACAATGAATATCCTACGTCTTCTTTGTCTGAATTACTAAAGAATGCTTCTTATTCTGACGCACTTATAAGTGAACTTAAAGACTTTTATGGTGAAAGTTTAAAAGAAAAGTACAATATTGTTATTCGGTTATATGATTTTGAATATGAGGAACTTGTTGAGGAAGCAAAACTTGATGGTAGGAACCTTAAATATATGGGGTCTGTTATTTATGAAGATTAGTAACTGAATATGATAATTAATATAGTATTTGAAGCCACGAAGCACTTTTTGTTAGTTGACAAAAGGTGCTTTTTGCATGGAATAAGTTTGGTTGAACACAGTAAAGTATAACTTATGTAAAATAGAGACCTCATGGAGTATCTTGTAATATTTTGTCTATCGAGAAAAGTGCGAGAACCGAACGAGATGATGTTTTATAAGGTAGGGATACTTATACCTGAATTATTCATACCCAAATACAAAATCCCACAGGAAAGGCGATTTATCGGCTTTCCTGTGGGATTC
>NZ_JBXDLD010000002.1:0-46430 GCF_056820425.1 Priestia sp. KCTC 13724
TTCATTGGTAAGTGTTACCCTTATACTTCAACAGAGAGTAATCGTAATCCTTTAATTCAACTTATATAGGCTTCCGATTAAAAAGGAAAAGCGTACCTCTTTAAACGCTTAAGAGGTACGCTTTATAGTAATTAAAAGAAATGAGCGACTTGCTGCAGTTTTTTGGAAAGTGTGGCTAACTCCTGTCCTATTTTATCAGTGTTTTCAACATTTGTTAAACAGACAGCTGCCCCATTTTAGCTCATTCATCCATTTCTCTTGTATTTATTGATAATTGTTTCATTTGAGAAATCATACTATCTATATATTGATTCATGTTTTGAAAAAAATTAATATTTTGTTCTGAACTAGTAGCCGTTTGAGAAGCGCCTATTTGTAAAAGATCTGTCATCTCTACTAACTGTCTATTATGGTCAAGTGAATTAGTCGAGGCTTGTTTTAGCATATAACCCGTATTATCAAGAGCAGCAGTTGTTTCTTTTAGTTGTAAAAACATTGATTGCATATGCTCTAACATTAACTGAAAAGACGTAATTAAAGATTTAACTTCAGGAATTTGTTTAAAGGCTACTGTGTAACCTTGGTCCTTAATTTGAAAATGGACAACACCCTCCCCTATTCTTTCCACCTTTTTCTCTAGAGCGTTTGAAATATCTACTGTTACGTTACGATTTTCTACAAGCGTCACAGCTTTTTCCTTCTGCAACAGAATTACTTCACCTGCTATTCCTTCTCTTTGCAGATCAGCCATTTTATGTAAAGAAATTGTTCCCTTCAGGTAAAAAGAACTACTTCGATTTCATTTTTACGACTTTTCTCTTTCCAATATCAACTGAACTGAAGATTCGTAAAATCAACCAGCCACCCGCTATCAGCAAAGTCAGAAAGCTATACACGTACATGCTTTTTTCATTCATCATCCAAATTCCATATACAATGGGTCCTAAAGCAACACCTAGAAATCGCGTTGTCCCGTATAATGACACAACAAATCCTCTTTCTGCATCTGAAGCTGTAGACGTAATCATCATGTTGACGCATGGTAATACAAAGCCAAGCCCACCAAAAGCAAGCGTCAAGCTAAACATTAAAACAGACAGAGAATGAACAAAAATAAGCAAGCCGAACGTTACAAATAATAAACTCGTACCTAGAAGCATTAATTTCTTCATTAGTGCCTCATCGTTTTTAATTCTTTTTCCGCTCCAGTAAGAAGCAAGGGTCATCGCACTGAGAGGGAAGAAAAAAGCTGTTCCCTTAAAAAAACCATCGATATGATACGTTTCCTGAATTAAAAAGGATAGAAAATACAGAACACCAAACACAATAAACAATCCTACCCCTCCTATAAAAAAAAGAGGAAACAATTCTTTTTTTCTTTGGTAAACAATTCGAAAAGCTTGTTGAAAATAAGCTCTAATTCCTAACACATTTTCACTGCCCTTTACATTTTCCACATATCGGCTAATACCTAAAAAAGCCATCAATGCAACTAAAGGATAGACAATAAAAACAGCAGACCATATTACGAGCCCAACAGTTGCACCTATAATAGGAGCAATTACCTTCCCTACTCCGTTATAAACTTCTAATAATCCTAATGCCGTCGCTCGCTTATCATTATGAAACACATCACCTACTAAGGCCATTGCAAGGGTTGTCGTGCCTGCTGCTCCCATTCCCTGTATCACTCGCCCCCCAATTAGAATTGAAAATGCCTCATTTGGTATGGCCATGCTTAAAAATGAAATAACACTTCCAACCATAATAAAGGTTAACGAAATTAAAATAAGCTTTTTTCTACCGTAACGATCGGATAGGATGCCTGCAATTGGAATTAAAATGGCTGCCGGGATTGTAAAAGCGCTTAAGATAAAGCCTGTTTGCAATTCGTTTAAACCTAAGGACTGCTGAATATTTGGTAACAGAGGAATCAAAGTAGAATTTCCTAACACCATAATGAGCGGTAATAATCCTAGTGAGATCATCATTAATTTTTCTTTCAAAATAAATTCTCCATTCATAGTTAAAGTTGGGCAAGCATAAGCTATAACACCCTGTTTATTTAAAATTTGCTTTCAGGAGGAGCTTATGAAAAGACTATCTGCCCTTGCCGCTCTCGCATTTGTTGGTTATATTTGTCATTATGATATTAAATATGGTACGATCCCTTCCTCAACTGAAGCTGCTCCTGTCATAGCAAATGCTGAGAAAGAAAAACCAACACAAACAACAACACACTTTATAGAAGTAAGAGTAAAAGCTGGTGATACAGTATTGTCCATTATAGAAAAAGCACTAAAAGGCTCTATTCCCGTTTCAATCAATCAGCTATCAAAGGACTTTACAAGCTTAAACAACGGGCTTTCTCCACATGAAATTCAAGTTGGAAAAACATATAAATTTCCTACTTACAAGTAATTACAGCATACTTCTTGTCAAACAAAGATTGTCATTGTTAAAATAAACAAGCGACACTTTATACTAGTTATTTTATCTATAAAGAGTTATTCTATTAATGAATCTAAATTCTTGATTTCTTTTTGAAGGAGAGATTATCACGTGAGTGAAATTATACATCGTACAAAAACACGCCCTGTTAAAGTTGGAAATTTAACAATCGGTGGTAATAATGAAGTAGTTATCCAAAGCATGACAACAACAAAGACACATGATGTTGAAGCAACGGTTGCTGAAATCAAGCGCCTAGAAGAAGCAGGGTGTCAAGTTGTTCGCGTAGCTTGCCCAGATGAGCGCGCAGCAAATGCTATTGCAGATATTAAAAAACAAATCAATATCCCTTTAGTTGTTGACATTCATTTCGATTACCGTCTTGCTTTAAAAGCAATTGAAGGCGGAGCTGATAAAATTCGAATTAACCCAGGAAACATTGGACGCCGTGAAAAAGTTGAAGCTGTTGTGAATGCTGCGAAAGCTAAGGGTATTCCAATTCGTATTGGAGTTAACGCAGGGTCACTTGAAAAGCGTATTCTAGATAAATACGGATATCCAACGGCTGATGGCATGGTGGAAAGTGCATTACATCACATTAAAATTCTAGAGGATTTAGACTTCCACGATATCATCGTATCCATGAAAGCTTCTGATGTAAACCTAGCCATTGAAGCATATGAAAAGGCAGCAAAAGCTTTTGATTATCCTCTACACTTAGGTATCACAGAGTCTGGTACATTATTTGCTGGAACAGTAAAAAGCGCTGCTGGATTAGGTGCTATTTTATCTAAAGGTATTGGAAATACCGTTCGTGTATCTTTAAGTGCCGATCCAGTTGAAGAAGTAAAGGTAGCTCGCGAATTATTAAAATCATTCGGTTTAGCAGCTAACGCAGCGACTTTAATTTCTTGTCCTACATGCGGACGCATTGAAATTGACCTCATTAGCATTGCAAACGAAGTCGAAGAGTATATTTCACACATTAAGGCACCAATTAAAGTTGCCGTATTAGGTTGTGCAGTAAACGGACCTGGTGAAGCTCGTGAAGCCGATATCGGAATTGCTGGCGCTCGAGGTGAAGGATTGCTCTTCCGCAAGGGTGAAATCGTTCGTAAGGTTCCAGAGGAAACAATGGTTGAAGAGTTGAAAAAAGAAGTAGATAAAATTGCTGAAGAATATTATGAAAAACAAAAAGCAGAACAAAATGCTTAAAAAACAGGGTACCGTTTCGGTACCCTGTTTTCTTTGTTAAAAGAACGGGAGGACAAAGGTTCCCACAATAATGGATACAATCCCAATTCCTATTGCCCATGCTCCTAACGTATATGCTCCTTTTCTTCGTGCGATAAACCCTAAAATAATCCCAGCTGCGCCAAGGATAATTGGCAAGAAGAATAACGAAAGAATGGATAGGATTAGCGCAAAACGCCCATACCCTTTCCCTTCATCTCGATCAACTACTTCATGTTCACGATGAATATGCTCTTCACGTGCTGAAGCTGGACCTGCTATCTCAGCAGCCGTTTCTTCCATAAAGTCTGCTTCGTACGCGTCATAATCTATATCCTTACGTCGTTCATGCTGCTCATTCTCCATGTCTATCCCTCACTTTCTGAAATAAAGGAGCATTTATAGTATGTGATGTCATCTTAAAATTATAGTTGTTAATGTTTTCTTACTTTAGTACACTTAACATAACAAGCCGCTAGAGCAGATTTTACAGATTGGAGTGCAATTGGTTGTCTAAACGATTTGGAATTGACATTGATGGAACAGTCACTTCACCCGAAACATTTGTTCCTCATTTGAATAAAGCATTTAATGCAAATTTAACTTACGAAGATATTACGGAGTATGATTTTTTACCTTTTGTAAATGCTACTCGCGAAGAATTAGCACAATGGTTTACAGACAACGAAGCTGCCATTTACAAAACATCCCCTCTTGCTCCACATGCAAAGGAAATTTTGCAGCAATGGCATAAGCAGCATGAGCTCTTTTTTATCAGCGCTCGCTCAGATAAGCTATTGGATGTGACAGAAAATTGGTTTAATGAACATGATGTATCCTTTCATCATATTGAACTAATTGGAACGCACTTTAAAGTAGAAGCAGCGAAAAAGCACAAAGTGGATATCTTTTTTGAGGACAAACACGATAATGCTTGTGATATAAGCGAAGAGTGCGATATACCCGTCATTCTTTTTGATACACCTTATAACCGCCTTCCAGTGCCGTCAAAAGTGGTACGGGTTCATAATTGGATAGAAGCAAATGAATGGGTAAACAATTGGTTAAAAATACAATCATAATTGCAACAATAAAAGGCGAACTTAAGCTAAGTTCGCCTTTTGTTTATAAAATTTAGTTTACCACTTGCTCGTTACAATCCGTACATTTGCCGTAGATTTCAAATTTATGTCCCGTTACATCGAATCCCTTTAAGTCTTCGTTTACATACTTCATTGGACAAGCATCAATTTCTTTTGTTTTGCCGCATTCTAAGCAAATAAAGTGATGATGGTGGTGTTTAGTTGCACATTTAAAGCGGAAGTGCTTTTCACTTGAAAGCTCCGTCATCTCTAATATGCCAAGGTCTGCAAATAGTGATAAGTTACGATAAATAGTATCAAAGCTAAGACCTGGATAATCCAATCGCATATGCTCTAACACATCTTTAGCCGTTAAGTACTTATCCGTTTTTGAAAACAACGTAAGCATTTCTTCTCGTTTTCCAGTATGCTTATATCCTTCATCTTTTAACAAATTAATTGCTTCTGACAAATTCATGTTCTTTTCCCCTTTCGCCCTTTGTTAATCATAATTGATATAATTAAAATTATAACAGCAATGACAACAATTGTACCTCCGGGAGCTAAATCTAAATAGTAAGCTGAAAACAACCCACCTAGTACGGATACTTCTCCAAACATGACCGATAATAAAATGGTTTGTTTGAAACCATTAGCTAAGCGAATGCTCGCTGCTACCGGGAGCGTCATTAAGGATGACACTAATAAAATTCCAACAATTCGCATGGAAACCGCAATAACTAAAGCAACCATTACGATAAATAAAAAATGCACCCATTTCGCTTTAATGCCAGATGCTGACGCATGCTCTTCATCAAAGGATAAAATAAATAATTCTTTATAAAATACGAAAACGAGCGTAATAACTACTACCGCAATACCAATAACCGTCCATAAATCCGATCGGCTTACAGCACTCACGCTACCAAACAAATAATTCATTAGGTCATTGTTAAAGCCATCTGCTAATGAAATACAAATGGCACTAATTCCTATTCCGCCCGATAAAATAATGGGAATGGCTAATTCTTGGTAATGCTTGTAAACCGCACGTAGCTTTTCAATGAAAAGCGATCCTCCAACTGAAGCAACCATTCCTAGATATAGTGGATTTACTCCTTGCATAAACCCTACTTTCTGACTCAATAACAAGCTGAAAGAAATTCCGGCAAGAGTTACATGGCTAAGCGCATCTGCAATAAGAGAAAGGCGGCGCACAACGATAAAAGCGCCCAAAAGCGGAGCTAGGATTCCAATGATCATTCCCGTTGCAAATGCATTGCGTAAAAATTCAAATTCAAATAAACTTGCAATCATGCGTGCTGCCCTCCATGGTCATGGTGATGAGTTAACATATGAATGTCATGTCCATAAAACATGGATACATCATGCTCACAAAACGTTTCAAAGTCCTTTGATTCCCCGTGAAAATGTAAAAATTTATTTAAACACGCAACGTGCGTTACTTTATCAGTGATCGTTCCAATATCATGCGTAACAAGTAACAGCGTAATTCCGTGTTCCTTATTTAGCTTTTCTAATAATTGATAAAAATTTTGAACATTTTGAGCATCCACACCAACCGTTGGCTCATCTAATATAAGCAGCTCCGGATCACTCACAAGAGCACGTGCAATAAAAATACGCTGTTGCTGTCCACCTGATAACTCACCTATGTTTCGATTTATAAACTCACTCATACCAACTGCCGCTATTGCTTCTTTGACTTTTTTTCGATGTGCTGGTGTCATAAACTTAAACAAGCCAATCTTAGACGTTAGCCCTGTTGATACAACTTCAAATACAGTTGCGGGAAAACCACTGTTAAAACTATTTGCTTTTTGTGACACATAGCCAATTTTGCTTCGCTCTTTAAATTTTCTTTGTTCTGTCCCAAATAAGCGAATTAATCCTTTTGAAGGCTTCTGCAATCCTAGAATACATTTAATAAGCGTTGATTTTCCAGAGCCATTTGGACCCACAAGCCCTAAAAAAGACCCTTTTGGAATTGAAAAGCTAATGTCTTCTAAAACATATCTCCCATCGTATTGGAACGATAATTGTTCAACTTCAATAGCATTCGCTATACTCATATCCATCACCATTCTTTTCTATATTTAAGCACGACGAACAGGGCACGGTTTATTGTCTTAGCCGTTACCCCATTCATGTCAGAATCGTTACGATTTAATCATTCTAATAGTATACCTCAATCCTACTTTGTTGTAAACTTTAACACATAAAGAAAATAGGCACATGTTGCACTTTCCCTCATACAATATATATAACGAGGAGGGATTGACATGAAAATTGTTCAACAAATCGTTAACAAAAAAATAAATAACTTAACACCCAAAGAGCTGCTTAGCTATAGCAAGCAGTATAATGTATTCATTACACCTGAACAGGCTCATACTCTTGTAAACGTCATTAAGCAAAAACCTGTAAATATTTACAATGAATCTGAGCGGCGTTATTTAATTAAACAAATTGCTCAAGTAACAGATCGTGAAACGGCTAAAAAGGTTAATGAGCTGTTCCAAAAACTGATGTAACATAAACAAAGAGTCTAAGAAAAAACGAAACGATTTTTTCTCAAAGACCACGTATGCCTTTTCTAAAGTCTTTAGGCTGTAATAACCAGTTCGTTCCATTGCGCTGCAGACACTCGCTTTCCGCGGGGAGGAATCTGAGCCTCCTCGCTGCGCTGCGGGGTCTCAGCCTTTCCTCTGTTCCCGCAGGAGTCATATGTCTTACGCTCCATTCCACTAGGCTTTTTAACTTATTTTCAAAACAAACAAAAAGATACCCAAACTATCAAAAGTCGTTAACTTCCACTAGTTCGGATATCTCGTTAGCTCAAATACTTATGTCCCAGCTTATTTTAGCTGTTAGCTCATCAGCTTATTTTGTAACTCGGGATCAAACGCTTTTGCTTTTAGCATATCAATTTCAAGCTTATACGGTGCTTTTTTCGTCTTTTTGTCAATACCAACGTACGGCGTTTCTAAAATTTTAGGTACATCCACAAATGCTGGATGATGGACAATGTAATTTAACGCGTCAAATCCAATATGGCCAAATCCAATATTTTCATGTCGGTCTTTTTTAGCCCCACAGCTATTTTTACTATCGTTAACGTGCAGTACTTTAATACGGTCGATACCTACTGTTTTGTCGAATTCGTTTAGCACACCGTCAAAATCATTCACAATATCATAGCCTGCATCGTGAACGTGACATGTATCAAAGCAAACCGACAGCTTTTCGTTATGCGTCACTCCATCAATAATCATAGCGATTTCTTCAAAACTTCTTCCACATTCAGAACCTTTTCCAGCCATTGTTTCTAAAGCAATTTGTACTTCTTGGTCTGGACGAAGCACTTCGTTTAACCCACTAATAATCTGCTTGATTCCTGTTTCTGCCCCCGCTCCTACATGAGCTCCTGGATGAAGCACAATTTGGCGAGCCCCAAGAGCATGCGTGCGCTGAATTTCTGAAGTTAAAAACTCTACTCCAAGCTCAAACGTGACTGGATTTGTTGTATTCCCAATATTAATGATATATGGAGCATGCACAACGATATTATCAATACCGTTTTCTTTCATATGCTGTAGACCAGCTTCAATGTTTAGCTCTTCAATTTTTTTGCGTCTTGTATTTTGAGGAGCACCCGTATAAATCATAAACGTATTCGCTCCATATGAAACAGCTTCTTCACTAGCACCAAGTAACATCTTTTTCCCACTCATTGATACGTGTGAACCGATTTTTAACATGTTGTTACCACCTCTGTTTTATCGATTATTCCGGCGCTCGCTTCTTTTTTTCTTCTGAACAAATTTTTGAATTTCTCGAGCACGTTTTTTCTTATAACCAGGTTTTACTTTCTTCGGCTTTTGAATTAAGCGACTTGCTTCTTTATCAACGTCATCCGTTTTCTTTTGACGTTTTTTACGACGGTTGCGGTCATCAATTGAAATCCACTCACCGTTTTTTAAGTCTTTGTTCACAAACTCAATTCCCATTTTCTCAAGTCGAATCACTGCATCTTCATCTTCTACATCATACATTGTAGCAGCAATTCCTGAATATCCAGCACGTGCTGTACGTCCTACGCGATGAATATAAAAATCCAGGTCTGAAGGAAGCTCAAAGTTGATTACGTGGCTAATTCCTTCAATATCAATACCGCGAGCTGCTAAATCTGTTGCAACAACGTATTGAAACTCTAAATTTGAGATTTGTTTCATCATTTTCTTACGATCACGCGGCGTTAAATCCCCATGAATACGACCTACGCGAAGACCTTTTGCCATTAAATCATCCGCTACTTCATCAGCCATCTTCTTCGTGTTGGTAAACACAATAGCTAAATATGGGTTATACGACAAAAGCATATCATGTAAAAGTTTAAACTTGTTACGGTGACGAAGTGGTACTAATACATGCTCTAGCTTAGCTGCTGCTACTTGGTTTGGTGATACGTGAGAATACTTAGGGTTATCCATATATTTTTTCAAGAATGGCTTTAATTTCTCTGGAATTGTAGCTGAGAATACAAGCATTTGAAGCTTTTCAGGCATGCTACTCGCTAAGCGATCTACGTCTTCTAAAAAGCCCATATCAAGCATTAAATCTGCTTCATCCACAACGATTGCTGCAGTTGTATGAACAAATAACGCTTTTTCATTCACTAAGTCAAATAAACGTGAAGGTGTTCCAACGACAATTTGCGGCTGTTTTTTTAGCTTTTCAATCGTACGCTGCTTGTCTGTTCCACCAATAAAACATTTTGCCGTAATTTCTTTGCCTTCTTCACAGTACTTCGTAATCTTTAGTACTTCTTTATAAATTTGTGAAGCTAACTCACGTGTTGGTGCCGCAATAACAACCTGTACTTCTTGTTTTGCTGGATTTACTTTTTCTAAAAGAGGAAGTAAATATGCATGTGTTTTACCTGTTCCAGTTTGCGACTGACCAATAACGCTGTCTCCCTTTAAAACTGATGGAATTAAGCGTTCTTGAATTTCCGTTGGGTTATAAAACCCTAATTGCTTGATTGCTTCTATTAAAAATGGCTGTAGCTCAAAACGTTCAAAGTTAGTTTTTTCCATATTAAATCTCCTTTTTTTACTGTCACGTTCAATTTTAAACACAATATATGATTATAATCCATTTTTCTCTCGCTGACTACTGATCATTTCGATTCTAAAAACTTATGTTGGGTTTTGCAAACATTTTCGGTACAAATGCATAGGATAAAGAAGAAGTTTACTAACCTAAAGGAGGTGCGCTCTTTGATTCCAAGAAGACCATCCTTTCCCCCTCGTATGCAGAGTCCTTTTGGACCTACTAATACTCAACAAACATTCTTCCCGAATACACAGGGAATCAACCCTCAAGGAACGTCTCGTGGTCCAGGGAATTTACTAGCTCGTATATTTGGAAGAGGTCGTGCTGGTGCCAGAGGTCCTGAAGCCATTGGAGGTTCTGGAGCTGCTGGAGCTCAAAGGATGATTCCACCTACTTCTCTATTTAATACGGTTCAAAGTGCAGCTACACCAGCATCGTCTGCTTCATTATTAAGTAACTTACAGAACTTAACGAACCCTGCTACGCTTAGCTCTATGATGACCAATATTCAAAAGGTTATTAAAGTAGCTGAAACCATGGGGCCAATGGTACAACAATACGGACCACTCGTTAAAAACGCTCCATCTCTCCTAAAAATGTATCAGCTATTACGAACGGCGGATACAGATGAAGGAGAAGAGAATGACCCAAATAACGATAGCGAAGAAAAAGAAAATGAAGTAAGTAAGCAGGTTGATGGTTTAAAAGAGGACGAAAAAGAAAAAAAATCGGAAAGTGACGAGTTTGATTTTGATGATCAAGAAATTAAATCTGTTAAAAAGGTACGCCAATCAACACCAAAGCTTTACATTTAAGATAAAAAAGGTAGAGAGGTTAACATCTACCTTTTATACATACTTGCATCGAAACTAAGGGCTAATTCCAGTTATTGAGATGAACCATTACAGCACCAATATATTCTTTGTATTATTGTTCATGCTTTTATATAATAGAAAGGAGTTTACAAATACTCGTCACCTTATGATGAGGAGGATACTAATGAAGGTTATAAAGATTGCTCCACGCGGCTATTGCTATGGAGTTGTTGATGCAATGGTTATTGCACGCAACGCAGCTTTGGATACATCACTTCCACGCCCAATTTATATATTAGGCATGATTGTGCATAACAAGCACGTAACAGACGCGTTTGAAGAAGATGGAATCATTACCCTAGACGGTGCAAACCGTTTAGAGATTTTAGATAAAATTAATGAAGGTACGGTCATTTTTACAGCTCATGGTGTATCACCAGAAGTAAAAGAACGCGCAAAGGAAAAAGGACTTGTTACCATTGACGCAACGTGTCCAGACGTAACAAAAACCCATGACCTTATTCTTGCAAAAGAAAAAGAAGGCTATGAGGTTGTCTATATCGGCAAAAAAGGCCATCCTGAGCCAGAAGGTGCAGTTGGAATTGCACCTCACATCGTTCATCTAATTGAAAAAGAAGAAGATGTGGAATCCCTTGCGATTACAAGAGATAAAATCATTGTGACTAATCAAACAACAATGAGCCAATGGGACGTAGCCGATGTGATTGAAAAAGTTCAGGAGAAGTACCCTCATGCTGAAGTTCATAAAGAAATTTGCCTAGCAACACAAGTACGTCAAGAAGCGGTAGCGGAACAAGCCGGAGAAGCCGACGTGACAATTGTTGTTGGTGATCCAAAAAGTAATAACTCTAACCGCCTAGCGCAGGTTTCTGAAGAGATTGCTGGAACAAAAGCTTATCGTATTAGCGATATTTCTGAGCTTGAAGTGGATTGGCTTAAAGGTGCTACTTCTGTTGCTGTAACGGCTGGTGCATCAACTCCTACGCCAATTACAAAAGAAGTCATTAAGTATCTAGAGCAGTTTGACCCTGCTGATGAAACGACTTGGACGCGCGAAAAAGCTGTTCCTTTATCAAAAATCTTACCAAAAGTACGTACAAAAAAATCATCCTAAAAAAAGATGCTCTGATGAGCATCTTTTTTATAGAAACGTAAATGGATTTGTATCAACTTGAGAAGAAAAGATCGTGCACTCAAACTTTTTGTCTTTACATAGCTCTTGCATTTTCTTTTCAACCCCTTGACGCATTACCTTTTCCACATGATGACCAGGATCGATAACGTTCAATCCCATCATCATCGCGTCATGAGCTACGTGAAAATATAAGTCTCCTGTAACGTAAACGTCCGCACCTTTAAACTTTGCATTAGAGATGTATTTGTTACCATCTCCACCTAATACGGCTACCTTTTTCACCATATCATGTAAGTCACCAACAACTCTTAGCCCTTCTACATCTAACGCTTCTTTTACATGATGAGCAAATTCTTTTAAAGTCATCTCACGAGGAAGCTTTCCAATCTTCCCAAGACCGTACTCTTTTCCTTTTTGCTTAAGCTTATAAATGTCATACGCTACTTCTTCATATGGGTGAGCACGCAGCACAGCTTGTACAACTTTTTTTTGAAGCTTTGCTGGAAAGATCGTTTCAATTTTCACTTCGTTCACGCGTTCTGCAGTACCCTGTGAGCCGATATAAGGGTTTGCCTGCTCAGATGGAGTGAAGGTTCCAATCCCTTCTGTAAAAAAAGCACAGCCACTATATAGCCCTATCTCACCTGCACCGGCTTCTGAGATAGCTTGGTGAACGGCTTCATAGTGAGTTTTTGGCACATAGACTACAAGTTTATTTAGTTCTTCAGCACCCGTTGGAACAAGCACTTCGGTATTTTGCAAACCTAATGCATCAGCTAACAAATCGTTAACCCCACCCTCAGTAATATCTAAGTTCGTATGAGCAGCGTATACCGCAATATCATGTTTAATGCACTTTTCAACAATACGGCCAGCGGGTTGGTCCGTTTGAATTTGTTGTAATGGTCGAAAGATAGGAGGATGATGAGCGATAATGAGATCAACATGTTTTTCAATCGCTTCATCAACAACCGTTTCTAATACATCTAAGGTAATCATCACTTTATGAACCGGCTTGTTTAATGTCCCGATTTGCAAACCAATTTTATCCCCTTCCATAGCTAAGTGCTTCGGGGAAAAAGACTCAAACAGTTCAATAACTTGATAACCGTTTGGTACTTTATTCATGATAAAACCTCCTCAATGATTCGAATTTCATTTTCTAGCTTTTTCTTTTTTTCTTGCCCTTCTTTTGTTGTAGCTGATTTCTCCATTTGCTCGACGATCTTTTTTGTATGAGCTAGCTCATGATTCCATTTCTTTTTAAAAGCATCGTTTTTCTCTTTTGCTAAGATTGGACCTACTAAAATTCCCGCTTCAACTTTTTCATCATAAGACTCTAACGGCTCTCCTTGTTCAGCAACAAGAATTTCATAGATTCGACCGTCATCTTCCATGATTTTTTCGTCAATTAAAGACCATTTATGTTCAATTAACCACTGTCTGATATGATGAGCCCCAATATTAGGCTGAAGCACAAGTCTTGTAACGCCCTGTAGCTTTTCTTTCCCGTCTTCTAAAATGGTTTGAATTAAAGTTCCACCCATTCCTGCAATTGTAATGCAGTCTACTTCACCCGGTTTAATAACAGATAACCCATCGCCTTTTCTTACTTCAATAACGTCTGTTAAGTTTGTTTTTTCTACCTGCTTAACAGCTGATTGAAAAGGACCTTCTGTAATTTCACCTGCAATTGCTCCTTTTATATACCCTTGTAAATATGCATAGCAAGGTAGATAAGCATGATCTGATCCAATATCAGCAAGCATAGCTCCTTTTGGAATTGATTTTGCGACTTCTTCTAGTCGCTTGGATAATTTTAGCTCATTCATTGTCTTGTCACCTATTCTTTATGTAATTACTGTTCCTTATTTTATCACAAACACTGTTGCGAATCATACTGTGACTCCGCTTCTATTATTTCCTATATCCCATAAAAAAAAGCCTCTTCGTTTGTAAGAGGCTACCATAAAAATCCTATTTATTTAATTTCTGAAACCCATTTCGCCATCTCAGGAGCTTTTTCAGCAGATATTAACCCTGGTGGCATTGATCCCTTTCCGTTCACTAGGATATCAGCAATTTCTTCTTCAGAAAGCTTGTCGCCCACTCCTTTTAAAGCTGGCCCTACGCCTCCTTGATACTGATCGCCGTGACATCCAATACAGTTTTGTTGATAGAGATCTTCAGGCTTTGCTGAGGCTTGATCTTCTTCGCCTCCACCTTCTTTTTCAGCGGCTATTTCTTCTGCGTTGTTGAGACCATTAAATGAGAAGGTTACCATTAATCCAATTCCAATAAGTGCAATAAGCAAAAATGGTATCAGTGGATTTCGATTCATTAACTATACCCCCTTTATGTATTCCCATCCCGTGAAATAGCAAAAATAGTATAAGCATCTTTATTTTACTGTAAAACGAGGACAAGTGAAAGGGTTTTATTTACAGAATTATCTAACCTATCCATAAAATCTACTATTTTTCGAAGCGTTTACACTTTTCAAGTAGTTAATTAGCACCCAATTTGCCTAGCAATAACGGAACGCTGAATTTCAGATGTCCCTTCACCAATCTCCAACAGCTTGGCATCACGTAAAAAGCGCTCAACCTGATACTCTTTCATATAACCATATCCACCGTGGATTTGAATCGCTTGGCTCGCTACTTCCATACATATTTCAGAGGCATATAGTTTACACATGGCTGCTTCCTTAGTAAAAGGTTTGCCTTGATCTTTCAGCCATGCTGCCTTATAAACCATTGTTCTTGCCAGTTCCACTTTCATGGCCATATCTGCTAGTTTAAATTGGATTGCTTGAAAAGACGAAAGTGTTTTTCCAAACTGCTTTCTTTCTTGTGCATAAGCAAGAGCTTTTTCATAAGCCGCTTGAGCAATTCCAACTCCCATTGCTCCAATTCCAATTCGTCCTCCGTCGAGCGTTTTTAAGAATTGCTTAAATCCCTCTCCTTTTTTGCCAAGTAGATTTTCTTCTGGCACTTTTACGTCTTCTAGAATTAGTTCCGTTGTATTTGAAGCATGAAGTCCCATCTTTTCATAATTATCGATGACTGAGAAACCAGCTGCATCAGTCGGCACAATTAACGCAGAAATCTCTTTTTTTCCTTCATGTCTTGCCGTTACAGCTGTCAAAGCTAAAAATTTTGCATAGCTTGCATTGGTAATGTAGCATTTACTACCGTTAATCGTATATTCACCATTTTCTAACTCTGCACTTGTTTCAGTTCCTCCAGCATCACTTCCCGCATTAGGCTCAGTTAACCCAAATGCTCCAAACGATTCTCCTATGCAGATTGGAACTAAGTATTTTTCTTTTTGCTCCGGTGTTCCAAATAGGTGAATAGGCGCACCCCCTAACGATACATGAGCAGAATATGTAATTCCCGTTGAACCACACGCTCTGCTTAGCTCTTCTACTACAATTGCAAAGCTGACCGTATCAGCACCGCCCCCACCATACTCTTCTGGGAAAGGAAGTCCCATAACGCCTAAATCAGATAACTTTTTAAACACATCTAACGGAAATTCTTTCGTCTTGTCTCGTTCCAATGCTCCTGGTGCAACCTCAGCTTCAGAAAACTCTCGAAGTGTTTTTTGAATCATTTTCTGTTCTGCCGTTAATTCAAAATTCATCTCAAATCCCCCCAAACAAAATGTATACGCTTACAATAATTAATTATAAGTCATTTTTGTAAATTTTCTCAACTTTTAAAATAAGAGAATCTATTTCATGATATAATAAACGAAAGTTTCTTTTAAAAAATGACAGCGATTGCATTTAAGGGCGTGACTGGATAAATTAGTGGATTTTTTTAAAAGAGCATTTGCAAAACAAAACTCATTTCAGTAAAATATATTCAAAGGGTAGTGATTGGTAAAAAAAAGAAGCAAAAAAATAGTTTACTCCTATATAGAAGTAAACTATTAATTCATCACAAATTCTATTCTAAGAAATCCTTTAAGCGCTTGCTGCGGCTTGGATGTCTTAACTTACGTAGCGCTTTTGCTTCAATTTGACGAATACGTTCACGTGTTACGCCAAACACTTTTCCAACTTCTTCAAGTGTACGTGTACGACCATCATCTAAGCCAAAACGAAGACGCAGCACATTTTCTTCACGATCTGTTAACGTATCTAAGACGTCTTCTAATTGCTCTTTTAATAGTTCGTAAGCAGCGTGCTCAGAAGGCGATGTTGCATCTTGATCTTCAATGAAGTCACCTAAATGAGGGTCATCTTCTTCACCAATAGGCGTTTCAAGTGAAACAGGCTCTTGCGCAATTTTTAAGATTTCACGTACTTTTTCTGGCATTAAATCCATATCCTCTGCAATTTCTTCTGGAGATGGCTCACGACCTAAGTCTTGCAGTAATTGACGTTGAACACGAATTAACTTGTTAATTGTTTCTACCATGTGTACAGGAATACGAATTGTTCTTGCTTGGTCTGCAATCGCACGTGTGATGGCTTGACGAATCCACCATGTTGCATACGTACTAAATTTGTAACCTTTACGGTAATCAAACTTTTCAACTGCTTTAATTAGGCCCATATTTCCTTCTTGAATTAAATCTAAGAAAAGCATGCCGCGTCCTACATATCTCTTAGCAATACTTACAACTAGACGTAAGTTTGCTTCTGCTAAACGGCGCTTAGCTTCTTCATCGCCTTCTTCAATACGTTTTGCCAAGTTAATTTCTTCTTCAGCAGATAGAAGATCTACACGACCAATTTCTTTCAAATACATACGAACA
Organism: Priestia sp. KCTC 13724; assembly: GCF_056820425.1. Lineage (NCBI taxonomy): Bacteria > Bacillati > Bacillota > Bacilli > Caryophanales > Bacillaceae > Priestia > Priestia sp. KCTC 13724. Next base: position 16,650 of record NZ_JBXDLD010000002.1, read on the forward strand.
GGGTCATTGATTTTTACTCCTGGTGGCACGCTAAGATCATTCAAATCAAACTCTTCTTCCTTAGACAATTGTTGAATATCTGGATCCGCATCTTCATTTGCTTCTGCTTCACTCATCACTTCAACACCTTGTTCACCAAGGAATTCATAGTATTCATCCATTTGGTCGGACTCAATTTCAAAATTTGCCATGCGCTCGGCAATTTCTTCATATGTGAGAACACCACGTTTTTTACCAATTTCAGTCAATTGTTCTTTGACTTGCTCTATTGTTAAATCTGAATCAAGTTGCTTTGAATGTGCTGATTTTTCAGCCATCAAATCCCCTCCTTCCAAAATTTTGAGGACACCTTTTTTAAAAGTGGGACTAATAAACACGTTTTATTTTAACGCCTTTTTTAATTCCAAAATTTCCATTGCAATCGTCGCAGCCTTTACATAATCCTTTTGACGCTCCGCTTCTTGCCTTTGCTGCTCTTTTTCTTTTATTATGGACTTCTTTTCATAATTCAACACTTGTTGAATGTAATCATGCAACGCTTGCTCCGACAATTCTTCGTTAATTGACATCATCGCTAGTTCCGAAGCTAAACCTGTCAGATTTGAATCAGGAATACGTTCGATAAAGTTGCTTGGGTTAGGACTATACCCTTCTTCGTAGTAACCATACAAGTATGTCACAAGAGCCCTATGTTCTTCTATATTAAACTGTGCTTGAAGCAGATCTTGAATCCGAAACGCTATATCCCTGTCTTTTAGCATATATGCAATTAAATGCCTCTCTGCATTTTCATGTGCAGGAAGAAGGTTTTTTTTGGTGACAGGATGTCTTGATATAGTATTTCTATTCCAAGAATCATTATCCTTTTTCTTTTTCACTTCATGGCGAACTTGTTGCTGCTGTTCCTTTAAAGCATCTAATGAAATTGAAAACTCTTGAGACAGTTGCCTGAGGTAATAGTCTTTTTCGACCGCTTTTGTTAATTGACTAACTGCTTTTAACACTTCATCAATGTACTTCATGCGATCAGCTTCAATCTGCAAGTTCTTACCACGTCGCAAGTATCGCATTTTAAACGCCATAAGCGTCAAACTGTTTTCAATGACTTCGTTTCGAAATTTTGCTGCTCCAAACTCTTTTATATAATCGTCAGGGTCATATCCATCCGGCATCGTGGCGACTTTTACTGAGCAGCCTGCATCTGTTAAAATATTCACAGCTTTATACGCAGCTTCAATACCTGCCGAGTCTGCATCATAGCATACAATAACGGATTCAACGTTTCGACGAATAATTTTTGCCTGCTCTTCTGTAAGCGCAGTACCCATCGTTGCAATTGACTGTTGACACTCAGCAGTAACCGATGAAATAACGTCTGCGAATCCTTCAAATAAAATGACTTGTTGATTTTTTCTGATGTGTTTTTTTGCACGGTGAAAATTGTAGAGTGTACGACTTTTATTAAAGATTGAAGTTTCGGGACTATTTAGATACTTGGGCTGCCCTTTTATCTCTTTTAATAGGCGACCTGAAAAAGCAATGGTTCTTCCTTGTAAGTCTGCAATAGGAAACATAACTCGATCTCGAAACCGATCGAAATAGCTTTCTTCTTGATTTCGTTTAATAATAAGACCTGCAGCTTCCATTTCATCTGGCTTAAATCCACGCTTTGTTAAAAACTTAGTAACGAAATCCCAGGAATCTAGCGCATATCCAATTTCAAACTCGTCTATAATTTCTCTTGTGAAACCACGGTTGATTAAATAGTCATAGGCTTCCTGGCCTTCTTTTGTATTTACCAATAAATGATGATAAAATTTCTTTAAAAGCTCATGTGCATCAACAAGGGCATTTTCTGACTTTGAACCCTCAGAGCTCGGCTGTTGCACTTCATATTCAAATGGAATGTTTCCTTTATCAGCAAGGTGTTGAGCAGCTTCGGTAAATGAAAGCCCCTCTAAATCCATAACAAATGAAAATGCGTTTCCTCCAGCTCCACAGCCAAAGCAATGATAAATTTGCTTATCTGGCGATACGGAAAACGATGGTGTATTTTCCCCATGAAACGGACACAGCCCAAAATAGTTTCGGCCCTGTTTCGTTAGCTGCACATAGTCGCTTATGACATCGACAATATCTACTGAACGCCGAATACGATCAATCACTTCATCAGGAATTCGATTTGCCATGTTAACAGCTCCGTATTTCTATAGTAGTTCTTCATCAAAAGCTAAATTCCTTCACGTTTCGACAATATTTTTTCGAGTGCTGTGCTGAATTTTTCTCTGTCTTCATCGCTAAAAGCTTTAGGACCTTTTGAATAGCGACCTGCTTTTCTTTCCTTTGCTGAAACATATCGAAAAAAAAGAACCGTATCCATATCGTTCTCACTATATACTTTTCCACGTGGAGACAATACATAAACACGTCGACTAAGAAGCATGCTCGCTAACCCTGTATCCTGTGTTACAGCGACATCTCCTTGCTGAACATGATTTAAAATGTATAAGTCTACTGCTTCCTTCTCACTATCTACGTAAACCCACTTACCAGCTGAAGGGTTTGTTTGCATGTGAGCATATGAAGCAACAAAAACAACCTCAACGCAGTATGTATGTGCCAGTTCTACAATCTCTTTTTTTACAGGACACGCATCAGCATCGACAAAAATCGTATAGTTTCTTTTGCTATAACTCTGTATTCTACATCCCTCCACAGATTCCTTCTACCATTTGTAATTTCATGTAGATTGCGTTTGTCGAATACTTTTTAGACTCAATCCTTGACATTTATATAAATAGTTTATTCGTTCTTCACAGAGTCTAAACCTAAAACTATTCTTTTTTATCACAATTTTTAATTATAATATAACTACGCAATATTTTCTACCATAAAGTTAAAGAGTAGCCCTTCACGCAAAGGGCCATCATTCAGGAATGATGGCTCATAAAGCAACACAGTGTTGTCACGTCATTTCTTCGTGTAACTGACAACTGCTTTATTTCTTTTGTTGAATGATTTTCGCAATAATTCCAGCAGTCTCTTCTACAGCTCGATTTGAGACGTCCACTACTTCACATCCAATTTTATCGACAATTCCTTGGAAGAAATCTAACTCCTCTTTAATTCTTTCAATGTTTGCGTAAATAGCTTGGTCATTTAGTCCTAATGATTTTAAACGTTCTTTGCGAATATCATTCAATTTATCAGGACTAATCATCAGGCCAATGCATTTTTTAGGCGACACGTGAAAGAGTTCTTCTGGTGGATCTACTTCCGGTACGATTGGAACGTTAGCCACCTTTAAACGTTTATGAGCTAAAAACTGAGACAGCGGCGTTTTAGACGTTCGTGATACTCCAATGAGCACAATATCTGCTCGCAGAATGCCTCTTGGATCTCGTCCATCATCATATTTAACTGCAAATTCAATCGCTTCCACTTTTTTGAAATAATCATCATCTAGCTTGCGAACCGTTCCTGGTTCATATCTTGGCGATAGCTGATAGGATGATTGAATTTTATCAATAAGCGGTCCAATAATATCAAAAACTTCCACGCCTTTTTTAGCCGCTTCGTTCAGCAAAAAGTTTCGCATTTCTGGTTTCACAAGCGTAAATCCAATAATTCCATTATTCAACTTAGCCAAAGATACCACTTCTGCTAACGTAGCAGTATCTTCTACATAAGGAACTCGTTTAATAATAAACTCCGTCATATTAAATTGACTGGAAGCTGCTTTGACAACTAATTCTGCTGTTTCCCCAACCGAATCTGAAATTACATATAAGCATGGGTTGTTCATTTTGGCACATCCCCTTAATCATTTTAATCACTTCGATTATAATACTTCATCATGAGCCAGTGCTACTAGTAATTTTGTGATATTTGTTTTGGTCACTCTTCCTACTACCTCAAGTCCTGCGTCTACTTTTTTCACCACGGGAATAGCATCAATTTGTTTCTCAATCAGCACTTGTGCAATATCAATGAGAAGCTCTTCACGATGACAATATGTAATGTTAGGCATCCTAGTCATAATAATATGAACAGGAATTGATGTAAGCTCTTGTTTCCCGATGCTGGCACGCAGCAAGTCTTTTCGAGATAGAACTCCTACTAATAACGACTGTTCATCCACAACAAACAACGTTCCTACATCTTCTAGAAACATCGTACAAATCGCATCGTATACGGACACATTCTCATTGACTACAACAGGAATAGATTGATAGTCCTGAACTTGGATTTTTTTGATTTTATCCGTTAGCAGCTGCGCCCCTGTTTTTCCTGTATAGAAATAACCCACACGAGGTCGTGCTTCTAAATAACCTGCCATTGTTAAAATCGCTAAGTCCGGTCGCAGCGTTGCACGCGTTAAGTTTAGCTTATCTGCAATATGCTCTCCAGTAATGGGACCTTGATCTTTTACAATCTGTAAGATGTGCTCTTGTCTTTTATTTAGTTCGATTTTAATCACCACCTAACCGTTAAATGTGACATACTATTTATAAAAACATTATATACTTTTTATTCAAAAGTAAAAGATGAAAAGATATATTTTTCAAAAGGATTTTTTATTCTATCACGTTACGGCCAAAAAAACATGAAAGATGCCTGTAACTTTTTTAATGACTATTCTCTTTTTTAAATCAATAGTAAAAAGGGCGTCTCAAATATTACTTTATCCTTTGAGGCACCCTCACGTTATGTTATAAAACTCATACGTAACCTTTATTCGCTTTTAGTTGGCAGTGCCGCTTTCAAAGATTCCATTTGAGTTAAAAATCGCTTTGTTTTTAAATACAAGCCTGAATACTCATCATAATATTGATCAATAATAAAGTGCAATTGTTTTTTCGTTTCCGGCTTAACTGAAATAGAGCCTAGTCTTTTTAAATCCATATAATAAAATAAGCGCAGTAATTTAACGGTCATGGGCGTCAGTTTAAAATGATACGGATCTTTTTCTAGGCAACGGTGACAAATAAAGCCCCCTTCGCGTACAGAAAAGTGGAAAGTTCCTTCTTTTGCATGACAGACCGCGCATTCATCAAGAATTGGATATAAACCTAGTACATTCAACATCTTCATTTCATAGATATACATTAAAATTTCAGTATCGTATCCTTCATTCATATAATGAATCGTTTGGTAAAGCAGCTCAAACAGAAACGGATTTGGCTTGTTGTTATCTGTTCCCTTATCCGTTAATTCAAGAATATAAGAAGCATACGCGGTTGTAAAAATATCTTCGCGTATGCTTCTCATAGAAGAAATCACTTCACCTTGCTGAAGAGTTCCCATTCCTGAACCTGCTTGTATAAAGAAATAGCCATACGTAAATAACTGTGTCACAGAAGCTAAACGGCTACTCGGCTTCTTCGCGCCCCTGGCCATTAAGCCTACCTTGCCCAATTCACGTGAATAGATGGTTACAATTTTATTTGATTCACCATAGTCATTCGTTCGAATAACAATACCTTCACATTTTTTAAACAAACTTTATCACCTACTGTTGGGAAGGCTACGAAACTGGAGAATTGAGACCATCAGTATCATCTTCGTGTGCTTCAGGCCCTTCTATTACCTCTTTTTCAAGTTCTTTGAAAAGAAGGTATGTATCGATACTACCTGTTTGTGAAAAGACGTTCCAAGTAAAATTCAACATAGAACTCCCACCTTTCTAATCGTATAGATCAGATACAATTTCAATTCCTTACGTTTAGAATAGCCTTCCTAGCTAAAATCATGTAACACAATTTTTTACAATTTATGATGTGTTAATTTAATATTCATCTTCTCTAAAACCATAGTCTCTTAAGTGTGATGAACGGTTGCGCCAATCTTTTTGCACCTTCACCCAAAGCTCTAAGAATACTCTTGAACCTAGTAAAGCTTCAATATCAGCACGCGCTTTTCTACCTACTTCTTTTAGCATTTTCCCTTGCTTTCCGATGACGATGCCTTTTTGAGAATCGCGTTCAACAATAATTGTTGCTCCGACGTATATAGCACCGTTATCTCGCTTTTGCATGGAGTCCATGACAACTGCAATGGAGTGAGGAATTTCTTCGCGCGTTGAATGCAATACCTTTTCACGAATTAATTCCGTAATGATAAAACGCTCTGGATGGTCCGTTACTTGATCAGCAGGATAGTATTGCGGACCTTCTGGAAGCACTTTTTTAATTTGCTCTAACAAACGCTCTACATTGTTTCCTTGCAAAGCAGAAATTGGGATAATTTCAGCGAAAGGATATAGATCCTTATACGTTGTGATAATTGTAAACAACTCATCTGGGTGAATTTCATCAATTTTGTTAATGACTAAAAACACAGGTGTCTTTGTCTCTTTTAAACGCTCAATGATAAACTCATCACCACGACCTAACCCTTCAGCTGCGTTTACCATAAACAGCACAAGATCTACTTCTTTTAAGGTATTTTGCGCAACTTTCATCATAAAGTCCCCAAGCTTATGCTTAGGCTTATGAATCCCAGGTGTATCAATGAACACAATCTGTGCCTCATCTTCTGTATAAACGCCTTGAATTTTATTACGAGTTGTCTGTGGCTTGTCACTCATAATGGCGATTTTCTGCCCAATTACTCGATTTAAAAAGGTAGACTTCCCAACATTAGGTCTACCAATAATTGAAACAAAACCTGATTTAAATGTATGATTACTCATGTAAAGCCTCCGATGATTGATCCATTCATAATATTCTTATCACCTTTTCTACAACACGTAATCAGTTTAGCATGCTGTAAAAAAGAGCAAATCTTACTATAGCATCATTATAGCACAACGCTATATAGAGAATACAAACAACTCATGAAAAGAAGATGTATTTCCAAAAGATAAGGATGCCAATAACAACAGCAAAACACGCATAAACCAACACTGCCGCAGCGGCAGCATCTTTTGCGTGCTTTGCTAAAGGATGACGTTTAGTTGTAATTAAATCCACTGTTTTTTCAACAGCCGTATTCATAAGTTCTAAGCTAAACATACCTGCAATTAACAGCAGAACAACCAGCCATTCTGTTAATGAGATACGAAACCACAAGCTTGCTAAGATAACTACAAAGGAAGCGAAAACATGAATTTTCATGTTTGCTTCCTTTGTAACTACATACTTAAATCCTTCTATTGCATAGCCAAAGCTACGAACTAATCGTCTTATTCCTCTTTTATCGCGTGAGTCCATGCTCATCTAAAATATCCTTTTGACGTGTAAACATTTGCTTCTCATCTTCAACCGTTTCGTGATCATAACCAAGCAAATGTAAGAAACCATGTACGGTTAAAAAACCTAGTTCGCGCATAAAGGAGTGGCCATATTCTTCAGCTTGCTCAACTGTTCTTGGAACGGAAATAATAATATCGCCTAAAACTCGCGGCATTTCCTCTCCAAAGATTTCAATCTCCCCTTCGCCCATTTCCTCTAAAGCAAAAGAAATAACGTCCGTCGGCTTGTCCTTGTCACGATATTCACGGTTGATTTCTTGAATACGTTCATTGTTTACAAACGTAATTGATACTTCTGTTCCGTCTTCTACACCTTCTTTAGCAGCAGCTACTGCTAATAAGGCTTCTAATGTTTCTTTTTGTTCATTTGTTATTTCATTTGTTTCATCAATAAAGTCAATTAATAAACTCATGCTTTCACCTTCTGTTTTTTTAATTCAGGATACTCAATACGAGAATGGAATATACCATTTAGCGTCTCACAAAGAGCTTGTCTAATCAATTCCAATTCTTTTAATGTAATATCACATTCAATAAACTGCTCATCTTCAACTCTGTCATTAATGATGCTTCGCACTAGCTTCTCAATCTTTTCTGGGGTTGGATTGGGCATCGAACGCACAGCAGCCTCTACGCTGTCTGCAATGCAGATGACGGCTGCTTCTTTTGTTTGGGGCTTAGGCCCCTCGTAACGATAGTCTTCTTCTTTTATTTCTTCTTCTGTTTGTTCCAATGCTTTATGATAGAAGAACTTTAATAAAGACGTTCCATGATGCTGCTCGGCAATATCAACAATCTCTTTTGGTAGCTTATGCTTGCGCAAAATAGCCGCTCCGTCTGTTGTATGAGATGTAATGATATTTTTGCTGACTTTTGGAGATAACGTATCATGTGGATTACGAATATTCATTTGGTTCTCAATAAAATATTGAGGACGCTTCGTTTTACCAATATCGTGATAATAAGCCCCTACGCGTGCGAGCAAACCGTTCGCTCCAATTGTTTCACAAGCAGCTTCTGAAAGGTTAGCTACCATTACGCTATGATGATACGTACCCGGCGTTTCCGTTAAGATTTTTCTCAGTAAAGGATGATTTGGACTAGATAGCTCAATTAGCTTCATTGTTGATAAAATACCAAAGCCACTTTCAAAGAAAGGAAGCAAACCAATGGCTAATACTGAAGAGATAATGCCAGATGCCATTGCCATTAAGCTATAATAACCAAGCTCCATTGTATCTAACTGACCATTTTTAATAAAAATAATTGATAGACTAACAATCACATTCATTAGCGCGACAACGAGTCCTGCTTGAAGCACTCTTGTCTTGCGCTGTTTGTCCATTAAAAACAAGATAGCTGTAATATTACTAATCAAAAAGTAAATCCCTATATTCATATTAAACGCTGTTGTCAATTCACCGTTAAAAATAATGCTACCGCAAATGGCAAAAATGATGCTGGAAATAATGGCAATCTTCTCATTCATTAACACTCGCAGCAAAATACCACCAACAGCCACAGGGGCTAAGTAGCCAATTTCAGATAAATCAATTCGTTGAAAAAAGCTTAAGATTTTCATTAAAGCAATCGTAATACTTGTGATAATTGCATATAAAAGGAGTGGCTTATATGTATTTGCATGAAGGCCTCGCAAATAAAAAGCTGCTCCGCCAATCATAATAATAATTAGCAAACTTAAGCCAATAAACGGTTGCAGCATTCCTTTATTGTTTAACAGCCCAGCAAGCTGAAGCTGACGGTAGATATCCGCATTGATGAGCTGATTTTCTTCCACAATAATTTGACCTTGTTTAATCCGCACAGGCTCTATTTTTTCAACTGCTGCTTGGCGATTTTCAGATGTTTTTTGTGGATCGTAAATGACATTTGGAATAATAGAAGATCTTGCGATTTCATTCATCGCAGCCTTTAAGCTAGAACTTACATTAGTTGTATACACCAGCTGCCCCTCAGCTTGGTCTTTCATTTCTTCTAAGTCACTAATCATAACTTGGTTTTTCATTACGTGGTGGACTGCTGTAACAACCGCATCTTTTGCAACCGATAATTCTTCTTTGTTCGTCTGTAAAAGCTCGCTAATTGCCTTGTCAGATAGACCCTTACGAATATTATCTGGAAGCTTGTCCTGCAACATTTCTTGCTTGCTTGTTTCGCTTTTATTTTCTAACTGGTCGTACTCTTTATTCACTTCAATAATAGCATCAAAAATAGATGCAACAAGATCGACCTGGTTTTGTGCATATTCTGTTTTTTGTGTATACACATCTTCAACTGCTTCTTTTGCCTCTGCCTTCTTCTTTTCTGTACTTTCTTTATCTTCAATTGTCACAGGTGAGTAAATCGTCTCCGGTGAAATCGATAAAAGCCTCAAGTCCAATTCTTCTGGCTTTACATTGCTGTACATAGACGCAAACATAATGAGACCAATTAAAGCATATAACCCTAGTTGAATTAACCGCAGCTTTTCGATCTGTGCCATTGTTTGTTTAAAAAACCGAAACTTTGACACACCAATTTCCCCCTTTTACAAAAAATAGACCCTAAATTAAAGGGTCTCTTTGTCAAATTGGTCATACGCTTGAATGATTCGACCAACCAATGGATGACGAACGACATCTGATTGATCTAAATGGATAAACGAAATGCCTGTTACATTATTTAATATTTTTGTAACTGACCCTAATCCAGACTTCACACCTCTAGGCAAGTCCACCTGTGATACGTCACCTGTAATAATCATTTTTGACCCGAAACCCAATCGAGTTAAAAACATTTTCATCTGTGCTAATGTTGTATTTTGCGCCTCGTCTAAAATGACAAAAGCATCGTCTAATGTACGGCCACGCATATAAGCAAGTGGAGCAATCTCAATTACTCCTCTTTCTATTAGTCGCTGCGTATGCTCCGTTCCTAACACATCATGCAGCGCATCATATAGTGGTCGTAAATAAGGATCTACCTTTTCTTTTAAATCTCCTGGTAAAAAACCTAAGCTTTCCCCTGCTTCAACAGCTGGGCGCGTTAAAATAATACGCTTTACAAAACCATTTTTTAAGGCGTTAACGGCCATTACTACGGCTAAATACGTTTTTCCCGTTCCCGCTGGTCCAATACTAAATACAAGGTCATTCTTTTTAATAGCAGAAATATAGTGACTTTGCCCTAATGTCTTAACACGAATTGACTTACCCTGTACATTTTTGGCAATCTCTTCTTCATATACATCTTCAAAAAACTCCAGCGTACCTTTTTTAGCAAGCTGAATTGCATAGACAACATCTCGTTCTGAAATTGTAATGTTTTTACGAATAATTGTTACTAGCTTCTTTAACATTTCTTCAACGGTTTGTACATCTTCAGGGTTACCTGAAACAATGACTGTTTCACCTCGAGAGATGATGTTTACATTCATTTCTTCTTCAATTCTTTTCAAGTTAACATCCTGAACACCGAATAAAGAAATTGCTTCGTTTGAATCGTCAAGTTGTACGTTAATTGTTACTAGCTGTTCTGACATTCCTCAATCTCCTTGAATAATTGGTTGGGTACTCGCAATATTTTCTATAACTTGGTAATGTATTGATAATTTTACTTTACCATTCTCAAGTTGCTGGTGCAAAACTTTTTCACCTTTTATTTCAGCATCTTCACTTAAAAATGCTTTTAATTGTTTTCGACCCGTTTCAAGCCCTTTGGCAACGGCTTCTTGTTTAGAGTATACCCGTTTTGTAGTTTGATCTTCTCTTATAATCACTTTTTCATAAGAAAGGGATGTTTTCCACTTGAAAAAGTACAGCGGCTTCACTTCTTTTTCAACTTTTGTCGTTCTATACTTTTCTTTTGAAAACGCCCAAAGCGGCATTTTAAATGCGCTTAAATCTAAGTAGTGCTTATTATAGGATTCTCCAGTCAGCACATGAAAATTAGTTTCCAGTGGAACTTCTACTTCAGACCTGTACCATGTCTCCCCATAAACTTCCCCTTTTGCTGATACAACCTTCTTATTTTTCTCGTTACCAATAATACCAGAAACCAGTACTTCACCTTCATTTACCACGTCGTTTACTTTTACCAAAGGTTGTCCTTTCTCAACAAACATTTTTGTAATCGTTGCTTTTTTAGCTGCAACTAAATGCTGATGAGATGATTTCTCCTGCTGCTTTGGTTCATTCTTCTCAACAACTTGAAAGTGATAAGAAGTTCCCTTAACCTCTACACCGACCCATGTGATATTATTCATGGAGTCGGTTAAGTAACGCTGTATTTGCTCAGGACTACCTAATGAAAATTGAAATTCTCCTCTCTTAACGCCAACTTCCTTTAGCTTCTTGGTCATTTCATATTCTGTTTCTGGAGAAGCTCCAGTTATCTCAACTTTCCATATCATATTAGATAGCAGCGTAAGCAAAAGAAAAAAAGAAAGAACGCCTAATACAAACCCGCTGTTTCTCCACATTGTTTTTGTAAAAAAAGGAAAGCCTTGCCGACGTACAAAATAAATTTTGCAGTCAGCTTTTCGAATCAGTATACGAATTTTTTTGACGTCTTTCAACAAAATAGTGGCTGTAATACAACCCTCTTCTACTTTTTTGACATGAGAGATCATAATTCCTTGGCGCACGCATAAATTCACAAAACGTTCAATACCTTTTCCAACAATTCGAATTCGAACGGTTCCAATAATAAAGTTTGTCCATCCATTCTTCATTATGTTCCTCCTACCCTTACTGTTCTAAATAAAGAACTTGATTAATTTTCCCTTCTAACACTAATTCTTCAGGTAAAATCACCTTTATCACGAGTCCTTCACCGCGGACTAGCATTTGTCCCTGCTTCAACAACACTCGTATTTCAGTATCAGAAAAGGCTAATAAACCTTTGTGATTTTCAATATATATGTGTATTTGTCCAACTAACGTAATCCGAGGAAGATCCATTAACACATCAGCGGGTAGTTCCATCGTTTTCGTCATCCATCTTTTCATTTGCTGTCTCCATGTTTTGCTCATAAAAAAGAACCCCCTTTCATCTCATGTTTATGAGAAAGGGGGTTAATGTATCACATCTATTTATCTTTTATAACTTCGTCTTTTCGACTTTGGCGGTCCTAGTACTTCCGACCAAATAACACCTTGAATTGCTGCTTTCTTCGAAAACACAACGGGACGAGTAGATGTATCCTGCTTTTTGTCGATAGATGAAACTGAGCTCGTTTCAGCTCGCTTTGGTATTTCTCTTTGAGTCTTTAATTGTTCAAGCTTTTCCTGAAGCTCATTCCGAACGGCTTGAGCCTCTTCTTTCATATCTTTCTTAGCTTCTACTACCGTTTCTTTTTTGTTGCGCTCAGAAGGACGATAGGGTATTCGTTTTGGTCGATTTCTCTCTTCTCTAGAAGTAGGATTACCAACAGGAGGCATTGGCTGGCGCTGTGGGCGTTTTTCTTCCTCTTCTGCCCCTGAACCAATATAACGTTGAATAACGTTTAAAATAAAGCCTCCGACGATGATAACAAGAAAGAGATGTCCGATAATAAATTCAAATATGCCTTGAATTATGTTCATGAGGAGAGCCCTCCTTATTTCTCTTCGTCATCCTGTCCCATTTTGCCGATAGAATCTCTCATGTCCGTGTCTGCATCAATGTTTCGGATATTCATATAATCCATCACGCCAAGGTTACCAGAGCGCAGTGCTTCTGCCATCGCTAACGGAACTTCCGCTTCCGCTTCTACTACTTTTGCACGCATCTCTTCTACTTTTGCACGCATTTCTTGTTCTTGTGCTACAGCCATTGCACGGCGCTCTTCCGCTTTTGCTTGTGCAATGTTTTTGTCAGCTTCCGCTTGGTCAATTTGAAGGACTGCACCAATGTTTTTACCGATATCGATATCTGCAATATCAATTGATAGAATTTCAAAGGCTGTTCCTGAATCCAACCCTTTTGTTAAAACTGTTTGTGAAATCATATCTGGGTTTTCTAATACCTTTTTATGATCTTGCTGAGAACCAATTGTAGAAACAATCCCTTCACCGACACGGGCAATAACTGTTTCTTCTCCAGCTCCCCCTACTAAACGGTCAATGTTTGCACGTACTGTAATACGAGCTTTTGCTTTTACTTCAATACCATCCATCGCCACACCTGAAATAAAAGGTGTTTCAATTACTTTTGGATTAACGCTCATTTGAACAGCTTCTAACACATTACGACCCGCTAAGTCAATCGCAGCTCCACGTTCAAATGGTAGTTCAATGTTTGCACGCTGAGCAGCAATTAACGCATTAACCACGCGGTCAACGTTACCACCTGCTAAGTAGTGGCTCTCTAGCTGATTTGTCGAAACATCCAGTCCAGCTTTACTTGCTTTAATTAATGGATTTACAACGCGAGACGGGATAACGCGACGTAATCTCATTCCGACTAGTGTAAAGATACTAATACGTACACCTGCTGCTAATGCTGAAATCCACAGCATTACCGGTACAAACGTAAAGAATACGGCTAATAGTATAATGCCTAAGCCAATTGCAACAAAAAATAATAAGCTACCTGGTTCCATTATTTAACTTCCTCCTCGGTTGGTAAGTCTTTCACTTTTCGTACCACAACTCGTGATCCTTCTACTTTCATCACTTTCACTTTAACATCTTTTGCTAAATAATTCCCCTCTGATACTACGTCGATGTATTCATCATTGATTGAAACTGTACCAGATGGTCGAAGTGGTGTAATTGTTACCCCTTCTTTACCGATCAATTCATAACGATTTTGGTTAGAAACATAACCCGACTCTGTATTAAGTGAGTCACTTAATACCATCTTTCTCAACGTTTTCATTCTCTTACCAAAAAATTTCATCATAACAAACGCTCCTCCCAAAGCAACAGCACAAGCAATGATTAACGACACTCCCATTTGCACGTAGTTATCCGTAGTGAGAAAGAAACTAACAAAAATAGCCCCTAACCCAATTATTCCTAATATTCCACCTGGTAAGAAAAGCTCTAAAAGCAGAAGAACAATTCCAATAATAAATACAATAATTGCTTCCATTCCTGCTAATCCCGCTACCAGATGACCATAAAAGAATAGAAGTAGCGCACCAATTCCCATGGAACCAGCTAAACCAAACGTTGGCGTATAAAGCTCAATCACTAAACCTAGTCCTCCTATCGACAGCAAAATTGGTACGACTACTGGATTGGTAACGAAGCGAGCGATATGCTCTGCCCAGCTAACCTTTGTTGTAATCACATCCGAATTTTCATAGCCTAATTTATCTAATAGCTCATTTAAATTAGCAACTGTTCCTTCAGAATATTGTACGTCTTCCGCTTGTTTAGGAGTCAGCGTTAGCAGTTCTTTATTCGTTATGTCCAGCTCTGGCAGCTCAATCGATTTATCTGCCATTGCCATTGCATATTTTGGGTCGCGTCCATTTTGCTCAGCGGCGCTTTTCATCGCTGATAGCCAATAAGACTGTGCTTTGTCGTCCGCTGCGTTACCTGACCCATCAATAACAGCTGCAGAACCCATTGTTGATCCAGGAGTCATATAAATTTCATCCGCATTTAAGGCAATGTATGCTCCTGCGGATAATGCTTTTTTATTGACGAGCGCAACAATGGGAATATCCGTTTTTGTAATACTTTTTCCAATATCAGAAGCAGCATCTACGGCCCCACCAGGCGTATTAATATCTAACACAATTAAATCTGCCTTTTCGGTTTCTGCTTCTTTAATACTACGGTTTAAAAAAGCGAGAAGTCCTTTTTCAACTGTATCCTCAACTGGAATGACATATACTTTCTCTGAACTAGCAGTGAAGGCTTGTGGCAAGAAACAAAGTATGATAAACGTAGCGACAATGATGCTTACAGTTATTTTTTTCACTTATTCTATCACCCCTCCTCTCTTTGCATCATATGAGTGCTTATCTTCTTATACGATTAACTTTACAAATAGTTTCAAGTTTTTGAAACTTTTTATGTATGAATATGAACCTATAACATATAAAAAACACCTTACGTGTGTAAGGTGTTTTTTACGATAAGTGTTGAAGAACAAGCTTATTTACAAGAGAGCCATCAGCTTTACCTTTCACTTTAGGCATAAGCGCTCCCATAACTTTCCCCATATCAGCTTTAGAGGAAGACTGCGTTTCTTCAATCGTTGCTTTAATCAATTCGCTTAACTCTTCTTCACTTAGTTGCTTAGGCGCATAAGCTTCTAATATAACTAATTCAGAATGAATTTTATCAACAAGATCTTGACGACCTGCTTTCTCAAATTCATGGAGGGAGTCTTTACGTTGTTTGAATTCGCGAGAAATAACCGTCAACTCGTCTGCTTCAGTTAGATCGTGGCCCAACTTAATGGCTTCATTTTGAAGAGATGCTTTTACCATGCGAATCACAGTTAGCTTCTCTTTCTCTTTGTTTTTCATCGCTTGCTTCATATCACTATTTAAACGCTCGAGAAGACTCATAATAAATCCACCCTCTTATTAAAACTTGCGCTTTCTAGCAGCTTCAGATTTCTTCTTACGCTTTACGCTAGGCTTTTCATAGAATTCGCGCTTTCTTGCTTCTTGTAACGTACCAGTTTTTGAAACTGAACGTTTGAAGCGACGAAGAGCATCTTCAAGCGATTCGTTTTTACGAACAACTGTTTTTGACATTCTAATTCCCTCCCTCCGAACAAAACCACTAACATCATAATGACATGTGTTAGACATGTCTTTTGCCATTATAATATAATGAACTCTTAAGGTCAACCAGTTTAAATAAAGTAATAAACCCATTCAATTGTATTTTATGAATTCACTTATTAAACCATACCCATTTTCTCAATCAATTATAAAACTTGCACACGCAGGCTTTCTTTATCTTCCAAACCTGCGTGTGCTTTTTGAAATTAAGAACTTAGTTTAACGCGATCTGCTGGCATTTCTACATCGTCCATCACACGTACAAACTCACCTTCGTTATATGGGTAACCAGCTTTAGAAATTTTTACTTTCACAAGCTTTCCAACCATTTCTTCCGTTGCTGGGAACACTACTTTCAAATAGTTATCCGTGTAACCAACGTACAGATTGCTATTTGATTCTTCTTTGTAACGTTCTTCCGGAATAACTTCCAATACTTCACCTTCAAATTCTGAAGCATACTCTTTCGCCAGTTGATTTGAAAGCTCGATTAAGCGATGTACGCGCTCGTTTTTCACTTCTTCATCAATTTGGTCATCCATGCGAGCAGCAGGTGTACCTGTACGCTTAGAGTATGGGAACACGTGAAGCTCTGAGAATTTATGCTCTTTAATGAAGTTGTATGTTTCCATAAACTCTTCTTCTGTTTCACCAGGGAATCCTACAATTACATCAGATGTAATCGCAAGTCCAGGTAACGCTTCTTTTAAGCGTGTCAAACGCTCTCCAAAGAATTCCATTGTGTACTTACGACGCATGCGTTTTAACACCGTATTTGACCCGGACTGAAGGGGCACGTGTAAATGACGAACAACCATTTCAGATTTATCCAACACGTCGATAACTTCGTCTGTAATCTGACTAGCTTCAATTGATGAAATACGGATGCGTTTTAATCCTTTTACTTGAGACTCTAAATCACGTAATAGCTGTGCAAGATTATAATCTTTCATATCTTCACCGTAGCCACCCGTATGAATTCCCGTTAAAACAATCTCTTTATAACCAGCATCTACTAATTGTTGAGCTTGCGCTACAACTTCTTTTGGATCGCGTGAACGCATTAAACCTCTTGCCCAAGGAATGATACAAAACGTACAGAAATTGTTACAGCCTTCTTGGATTTTCAAGGATGCACGCGTACGGTCCGTGAAAGCTGGTACGTCTAATTCTTCATATACGCGTGTTTTCATGATATTTCCTACGCCGTTAATCGGCTGGCGCTCTTGTTTAAATTGTTCAATGTAATCTAGCATCTTCACGCGATCTTGTGTACCTACAACGATATCAACGCCAGGAATCGCCATTATTTCTGCTGGTGATGTTTGTGCGTAACATCCTGTTACACAAATAACAGCATCTGGATTTTTACGAATTGCACGACGAATTACTTGGCGACTTTTTTTATCACCTGTGTTCGTTACCGTACAGGTATTGATAACATATACATCAGCAGTTTGTTCATATTCTACGCGATCGTAGTTAGCTCCTTTAAACAACTGCCAAATAGCTTCTGTTTCATAGTGATTCACTTTACACCCTAACGTGTGGAAAGCAACTGTTGGCATTGTGTTCACCCCATTAACTCAGTTTGATATGAAATAGCAGATAGCACGTATAGCGGTGCTGTTTCTGCACGTAAAATTCGAGGACCGAATCCACATTTAATAAATTGATGTTCTTCTAAAAACGCAACTTCTTGTTCTGTGAGTCCACCTTCTGGTCCAATAACAACCAAAAGCGAATCACCTGGCTGTAGATTAGATAAAACATGATGCAAATTAGAAGACTCACCTTGCTTAGCTACTTCTTCATACGCTACAATTTTATGCGTACAGTCGCTTGCTGCAACGAGCTGTTTTAAAGTCATCGGACTGTCAACAGCTGGCACTATGGTACGATGAGATTGCTCTGCAGCTTCCTTTGCAATTTTGTTCCATCGCTCTAATTTCTTTTTACCTTTTTTCTCGTCCCATTTCACAATGGAGCGATCCGCAATAAAAGGGATAAACCTCGTTGCGCCAAGTTCTGTCCCTTTTTGAATAATAAGCTCAAGCTTATCCCCTTTAGGCAACCCGCTCACAATCGTAACTGTCACAGGCATTTCTTTTTCTTCACTTAGCCATTCTATAATAGATCCTTGGATTTCGTCAGTGGAAATCATTTCAATCTCACAGAGAGCCGCTTGTCCATTTTCATTGCAACAAATAATACGTTCTCCTTCTGACATTCTCATCACTCGCTGAATGTGGTGAGCATCTGATTCAGTAATTCTCACCGTTTTATCAACAAATTGATCATTTTTTAGAAAATAACGTTGCACAGCTACACCTTCTCACTTATCAAGCTTGTTTAGTCGCAATAATAGCTACCCAATCTTCCATCATTGTTACTTCTTCAATAACAAATCCAGCCTTCACAAGCGCTTCTTTTACTTCTTCTTTCTTGGCACTAATTATGCCTGATGTAATAAATGAACCGCCTGGCTTCAGAACCGCATATGCATCGTCAACAAAACGAACAATAATTTCTGCTAAAATATTTGCAACAACAACGTCTACAGGACCTTCAATATTATTTAAAAGGTTATTTTGAGCAACCGTTACAGCATCTTGCACTTTGTTTAGCTTTACGTTTAAACGAGCAGAACGAACGGCTACTTCATCAAGATCAAGTGCTCTTACAGATTTTGCTCCAAGCATTGCTGCACCAATACTTAAAACGCCAGAACCTGTTCCAACATCGATAACCGTATCATTTTCTTTAACCGTTCGTTCAAGTCCTTGCAAAGACATGACCGTTGTTGGGTGGGTCCCTGTTCCAAACGCCATCCCTGGATCTAATTCAATAATTAATTCATCTGTGTTGACTTTTTCATAGTTTTCCCAAGTAGGGACAATTGTAAAACGCTCAGATATTTTTACAGGATGATAATATTTCTTCCATGCAGTTGCCCACTCTTCTTCATTTACCTCACTGATTGTCACCTTGTTTGCACCTAAATCAAAGTCATAAACTAACAGGCCGTTAATAGCCTCTTTAATACCTTCAACCGTCTCACCTAAGAAGCTATTTACAGGAAGGTATGCTTTTACAATTACGCCTTCTTCAGGGTAATCATCGGCATTAAGCTGGTAGATTTCCCCAAAAGTTGTATCCCTTTCTTTTATTAAATCTGCAGGATCTTCGATTACAACACCGCTCGCTCCTGATTCATGTAAAATATGTGAGATTGGTTCAATCGCTTCCTGTGTCGTATGAATACAAATTTCAGACCATTTCATCTCTACCAACTTCATCCCTTCTATTTTTTCACTTCATTTTGTTTTATGACAGCTGACAGGTTGGTAAAGCATTTTACCAACCTGTCAGTGTTTACTATTCGCCTTTAATTGCTCTCTTTACTTTTGCAAAGAAAGAATCGTGCTGCTCATCAACTGCTTCTTGTCCGCTTAATTCTGCGAATTCTCGGATCAATTGTTTTTGTTTCTCAGAAAGCTTTGTTGGTGTAACAACGCGCACGTGAATATGCTGGTCACCCTGACCATATCCTCGAACGTTTGCTACACCTTTCCCTTTTAGTCGGAACCTCGTACCCGTTTGCGTACCTGCAGGAATTTTCAACTTTACTTTTCCATGCAGCGTCGGTACTTCCACTTCATCTCCCAGTGCGGCTTGTGCAAAGGTTAACGGCATTTCACAATAAATATCATCACCGTCACGCTCAAAGAGTTCATGTGATCGAACGTTAAACACAACGTATAAGTCTCCAGATGGACCGCCATTTGCACCAGGTTCTCCTTGGCCACTCACGCGAAGCTGTTGACCATCATCCACACCAGCTGGAATTTTCACATTAATTTTGCGACGTTTTGTTACTTTTCCTTCTCCGTGACATGTTGAACATTTCTGCTCAATTTTCTTACCAGTTCCATTACAATGATGGCAAGCACGACGGTTTACTACACGACCAAACGGCGTGTTTTGTTCCACATTTAATTGCCCAGAACCGTTACAGTGTGAACATGTGCTTACTTTTGTACCTGGCTTTGCACCTGACCCATTACATGTGTCACATGTTTCTTCACGAGGAATTTCAATTGTTGTTTCTTTCCCAAATACCGCTTCTTCAAACGATAACGTCATCGTATATTGTAAATCGGCACCTTGTCTTGGCGCATTAGGGTCTCTTCTACGACCTCCACCACCAAAGATTGAACTAAAAATATCTTCAAAGCCAAAGCCGCCAAAGTCTGATTCGCCGCCAAAACCACCAAAGCCTTGATTTGGATCAGTATGACCAAATTGATCATAGTGTGCTTTCTTTTGATCATCACTCAATACTTCATATGCTTCTTTGACTTCTTTAAATTGCTCTGCAGCATCCTCGGCTTTATTAATATCTGGATGATATTTTTTTGAAAGCTTACGGTACGCTTTTTTAATTTCATCTTTTGTAGCGCCTTTGCTGATGCCGAGTACTTCATAGTAATCTCGCTTACTCATCAATACTCACTCCCGAATCGTTTCACATAAACGTAATTGTATCATCATTAATCTTTCCATCGCAACAGAAAAGTTAAGCAACACACCGAACCTATTGTGAATTGCTATTTTTGTACGTTAAAAAAGTCAAAGCCAAGAGATAGCTTGACTTTGACTTTTGAAATCCTGTGAATTGCACCGTGGCGTCCTTCACATTAGTCGTCAAGATGCATTATTTTTTATCGTCGTTTACTTCTTCAAACTCTGCATCTACAACATCATCGTTTTGAGCGCCTTCGCCACCAGCTGCTTGTTGAGCTTGCTCGTACATTTTCACCGTTAGAGTTTGAACAACCTCTTGAAGTTCATCTTTTTTCGCTTTGATTTCTTCAAGGTCATTCTTTTCAATTGCAGCTTTTAACGCATCTTTTGCTTCGTTAGCTTTTGTTACTTCCGCTTCTTCAACCTTACCTTCAAGGTCTTTCAACGTTTTTTCAGTTGTAAATACAAGTTGATCTGCTTCATTGCGTAATTCAACTTCTTCTTTACGCTTTTTATCTGCATCCGCATTATCTTCTGCTTCTTTTACCATGCGTTCGATTTCATCATCTGATAAACCAGTAGAAGACTTGATTGTAATTGCTTGCTCTTTATTTGTACCTAAATCTTTTGCACGTACGTTTACGATACCGTTTTTATCAATATCAAAACTTACTTCAATTTGAGGTACACCACGTGGAGCTGGTGGAATGTCCGTTAATTGGAAACGACCTAACGTTTTGTTGTCAGCTGACATTGGACGTTCACCTTGAAGCACATGAATGTCTACAGCCGTTTGGTTATCAGCTGCCGTTGAGAATACTTGTGATTTACTTGTAGGAATTGTTGTGTTTCGCTCAATTAGCTTTGTAAATACGCCACCCATTGTTTCAATTCCTAGAGATAATGGCGTTACATCTAGTAATACTACGTCTTTTACATCACCAGTTAATACGCCACCTTGAATTGCTGCACCTAAAGCAACAACTTCATCAGGATTTACGCCTTTATGAGGCTCTTTACCAGTTTCTTTTTTAATTGCTTCTTGTACAGCTGGAATACGAGTAGAACCACCAACTAAAATAACTTTATCTAGTTCACTTGCAGAAAGACCAGCATCTTGTAATGCTTGACGTACTGGAGCCATTGTACGCTCTACTAGGTCTGCAGATAACTCTTCAAACTTCGCGCGTGATAGCGTTACTTCTAAGTGAAGTGGTCCAGCTTCGCCAGCTGTGATAAATGGTAATGAAACTTGTGTAGAAGTTACACCAGATAAATCTTTCTTCGCTTTTTCAGCAGCATCTTTTAGACGTTGAAGCGCCATTTTATCTTTAGCTAAATCAATGCCATTTTCTTTTTTAAACTCAGCTACTAAGTAGTCGATGATTACTTGGTCAAAATCATCTCCACCAAGACGGTTGTCACCAGCAGTTGAGCGTACTTCGAATACACCATCGCCTAGTTCTAGAATCGATACGTCAAACGTACCTCCACCTAAGTCATATACTAGTACAGTTTGATCTTCGTCTGTTTTTTCTAATCCGTATGCAAGAGCAGCTGCTGTTGGTTCGTTGATGATACGCTCAACTTCTAAACCAGCAATTTTACCAGCATCTTTTGTTGCTTGACGCTGAGCATCGTTAAAGTATGCAGGAACTGTAATAACCGCTTTTGTTACAGGCTCACCTAAGTATTCTTCTGCATATCCTTTTAAATGTTGAAGAATAATTGCTGACATTTCTTGAGGTGTATACTCTTTCCCTTCAGCTTCTACTTTGTAATCTGTACCCATATGACGTTTAATTGAGATGATTGTGTTTGGGTTTGTAATTGCTTGACGCTTTGCTACTTCCCCAACTTGACGCTCACCGTTTTTAAACGCAACAACAGATGGTGTTGTACGATTTCCTTCTGGATTTGGGATTACTTTTGGCTCGCCGCCTTCTAAAACAGCGACACAAGAGTTCGTTGTACCTAAATCGATACCAATGATTTTACTCATATAAAATAACCTCCTTGTTTTATGTAATAGTTTTATTGGTTTACTTTTACCATTGCAGGGCGAATAATTTTATCCTTTAGTTTATACCCTTTTTGAAGTTCTTCTACGACTGTATTTGGTTCATACGCCTCATCTTCTACTTGCATAACAGCCTGATGTTCATAAGGATCGAATGGTTTCCCTACAGATTCAATTGCCTCAACACCTTCTTTTTGAAGTGCCTCAACTAATTGACGGTAGACCATCTCTACACCTTTCATCACAGACTTCG
Source organism: Priestia sp. KCTC 13724 (assembly GCF_056820425.1). NCBI lineage: Bacteria > Bacillati > Bacillota > Bacilli > Caryophanales > Bacillaceae > Priestia > Priestia sp. KCTC 13724. The sequence goes on from NZ_JBXDLD010000002.1 coordinate 39,439, forward strand.
TATTCTCATCTTCTGTGTTCACCTGTAGAGCACGATCAAAGTTATCTAGTGCTGGTAAGATATCTGCCACTAAAGATTGAGCACGATATTTCTGTGCTGCTTCTGCATCAAGACGAGAACGACGACGGAAATTATCGAAATCAGCTTGTAGACGTACATATCTATTTTCCTGTTCTTCAAGCTGTTGCTTTAATTGGTCAATTTCTGTTTGAAGAGTAGCTTCTACAGATTCTTCTCCAGATTCTTCAACAGTCTCTTCTTGCTGAACTTCTGTATCTACAGTTTCTTCTACTACATCCTCTACTTGCTTTTCGTTTGACAATTCCTTCACCTCCTTAAAGTTAGAGCACGTTCATGCTGCTGTCTATTTTATCATAGGAAAGACAGGAAGCAATGACTTCCAGCACTTTCCTTTTATTTTTTATTGCTTGTATAAATTCGTTAATAAACGAGACATGTCAGAAGATAACAATGTCATTAAGCTAATAGCTCGCGCATATTCCATACGAGTCGGTCCTAATAAAGCAATGGTACCAATTTGTTCTTCACCAAACGAATACGTAGCAGTAATTAAACTACAATCAGCCATTTCGTTTACTTCATTCTCACGGCCAATTTTAACGTGAATACCAGATTCACTAGACGTTAAAAGCTGTGAAAACTCTTTTTCATGTTCAATAATAGTGAATAAATCACGAATTTTATCAATGTTATGAAACTCAGGCTGAGCAAACATATTCGTTTTTCCACCGATAACCATTTTACCGCTTGTATTCAGCTTTAACGTATCGCTTAAAATCGTCATCGTTTCTTTATACCCTCGAATATGATTTTTTAACAATAAAGCTACTTCTTTATACATCTTATCATGTAGCTCAGTAATCCGAACGCCTACTAGCTTATCGTTTAAAATATTGACCATCTTCTCAATATCTGATGCGCCAATACCAGTAGGTAAAGTAATGGTACGATGCTGTACGTGACCTGTATCTGTAACAATAATAGCAACGGCTGACTCCTCAGTTAACGGCAAAATCTGCAGCTGCTTGAGCTTATTCGTTACTGCTTTAGGGCCAAGCACAATGGACGTTAAGCTTGTTAAGTCTGATAAAATTTGAGCAGATTTTTGCACAATCTCTTCCAGTTCAACAACTCGTTCAGCAAAGAGAGACTTAACTGTTGAAATATCTTCATTCGTTAATAGCTGCGGAGATAACAAATGATCCACATAATAGCGATATCCTTTTTCGGATGGAACGCGCCCTGAAGATGTATGAGTTTTTTCAATAAAGCCCAGCTCTTCTAAATCAGACATTTCATTGCGAATTGTTGCTGAACTAAAGTTAATTTCACTTTTTTTAGAAAGTGTACGAGAGCCAACAGGCTGTGCAGATCGAATAAAATCATCAATTATGACTTGTAAAATTAATAGTTGTCGATCAGTAAGCACGTTTCATCACCTCTGTTAGCACTCTAAAAGCTTGAGTGCTAAATCTAATAATAAATTACCAAATCATTATGGGTCATGTCAACGATTAGATTCCACCAATAAATGCCTGGAATACCTCATTTCCTAAAAAGCGCCCTTTTTTTGTTAGTCGCAGCGAACTTTCGGTTTGTTCCAGCAATCCTTTGTTTGTATATTCTTTTATTGGCTCAGAAAAAACATCATTCATTTCAACTTTATACTTTTCGTAAAAGCTAGCTTTGTTAACACCATTTGTTTTACGCAATCCTAGAAACATCTCTTCTTCCATTCTTTCCACTTTTGAAACAGAAATTTCATCTAAATAAGCATGATTCGTTTCAGTAACGGCCTGCATATATTTTTTTAACGGTGCAATATTCGATCGTCTAATTCCATCAATGTAGCTATGAGCTCCCGCTCCTATCCCGTAGTAATCATTATTATCCCAATACGTCAGGTTATGGAGGCTTTCGTAGCCTGAACGAGCAAAATTGCTAATTTCATACTGAGAATATCCATGCTTATCCATCTCATCCATTAACATCTCGTACATAAACGTTTCATCGTCTTGAGAAGGCACACGAAGCTTTCCTTTATTCATTAAGTTATAAAATACGGTTTTAGGCTCAATGATAAGAGAATAAGCAGATATATGCTCGACATCCAGTGAAAATGCAATATCAAGCGTTTCTTTGAAATCAGAAATCGTTTGTCCAGGCAAGCTGTACATTAAATCTAAGCTAATATTTCTAAACCCTATTTTTCTCGCTTCGTCAACAGCTTGAAATGCTTGCTGGTTGCTATGAACACGTCCAATTTTTTCAAGAAGCTGTTCATTGAACGTTTGAACACCAATGCTCAATCGATCTACACCGTACGCATGTAAAATTCGTAACTTCTCTTCTGTTAGCTCATTAGGATTTGCTTCAAACGTAAACTCTTTTACATCATGAACTGGAAACGATTCATGAATGGATTCTAAAAAGTACGTCAGTTGCTTTTCATCAAGGGCTGTCGGAGTTCCTCCACCGACAAAAATCGTCTTTAAATCATTAGCTGGATACCTTTCTACCGTCTGCTTCATCTCATCTCTCATTTTTTCTAGATAGGGCATAACGGGCTGATTTTTGAAAAATACTTTATTAAAGTCACAATAGTGACAAATATGATGACAAAAAGGAATGTGCAGGTAAGCTGCTTCAATCATCGTCTTCCACCTCAAAATAGTTAAAGTAAATGATAAAAATACCGCAGATGCTCTCTGCGGTATTTTTTATCGTAACGCGTCTTTAATCGCTCTACGCTATAGTGTAACAAATCAATCAGTTATAAAACACTAAACTGCTTATATTAAATGATTTCTCACTCTTCATCCATACGCAGTACAGCCATGAATGCTTCTTGTGGAACTTCTACTGATCCGACTTGCTTCATTCGTTTTTTACCTTCTTTTTGTTTCTCAAGAAGCTTACGCTTACGAGAAATATCTCCACCGTAACATTTTGCTAATACATTTTTACGAATGGCTTTGATTGTTGAACGTGCTACAATCTTTTGACCAATAGCTGCCTGAATAGGGACTTCAAACTGCTGACGTGGAATCAGCTCTCTAAGCTTCTCTACGATAATCTTACCGCGGTCGTACGCTGAGTCACGGTGCACGATGAAGGACAGTGCATCGACTTTTTCTGCATTTAATAAAATATCCATTTTCACAAGCTTAGATTCTTTGTAACCAATTAATTCGTAATCGAAGGATGCATACCCTTTTGTGTTTGATTTTAATTGATCAAAGAAATCATACACGATTTCAGCTAGCGGAATCTCATACACAATGCTCACTCGATTCGCATCTAAATACTGCATGCCGATGAAGTTACCGCGCTTCTTCTGACAAAGCTCCATAACAGCTCCTACATAATCATTAGGAACCATCATCGTTGCTTTTACATACGGCTCTTCCACTTTTTCAATCTTTTGAGCGTCTGGCATATTAGACGGGTTATCAACAGATACTTTCTCGCCATCCGTCATGTAAACATCGTAGATAACACTTGGTGCTGTTGTAATCAAGTCAATCTTAAACTCACGCTCGATACGCTCTTGGATAATTTCCATGTGAAGCAGGCCTAAGAATCCACAGCGGAAGCCGAATCCTAATGCTTGAGATGTCTCTGGTTCAAATTGAAGGGCAGAATCATTCAGCTCCAGTTTTTCTAAGGCTTCACGTAAGTCATTATATTTTGCTGTATCAATTGGATACAAGCCGCAATATACCATTGGATTTAAACGACGGTAACCTGGTAATGGTTCAGTTGCACCATTTTTAGCAAGCGTAATCGTATCCCCTACGCGTGTATCTCCTACGTTTTTAATAGCAGCTGTTAAATATCCTACATCTCCAACAGATAGTTGGGCTTGTGGAACTGCTTTTGGTGTTAATACACCAATTTCTGTTACTTCAAACTCTTTGCCCGTTGCCATCATGCGAATTTTATCGCCTGTTTTGACCGACCCTTCTACAATACGAATAGATGCAACAACACCACGATACGCATCATAGAATGAATCAAAAATTAAGGCTTTTAAAGGCCCTTCAGGATCGCCTTCAGGAGCAGGTACCTTTTCTACAATTTGCTCTAAAATCTCTTCAATTCCAATACCTGCTTTTGCAGAAGCGAGCACTGCTTCTGAAGCATCTAAGCCAATTACATCTTCCACTTCTTGACGTACGCGTTCAGGCTCAGCACTTGGAAGGTCAATTTTATTAATAACCGGTAAGATTTCCAAATCATTATCTAGCGCTAAGTATACGTTTGCTAATGTTTGTGCTTCAATTCCCTGAGCTGCATCCACTACAAGAATTGCTCCTTCACAAGCTGCAAGACTACGAGACACTTCATATGTAAAATCGACGTGCCCTGGAGTATCAATTAAATGGAAAATATATTCTTCCCCATCTTTTGCTTTATACTTAAGCTGAACAGCATTTAGCTTAATAGTAATTCCACGCTCACGTTCTAAATCCATAGAATCCAAAAGCTGAGCTTTCATTTCGCGCTGCGTAAGCGCATTTGTTTTTTCTAAAATACGGTCAGCTAATGTTGACTTTCCGTGATCTATATGAGCAATAATCGAAAAGTTTCTAATTTTCGACTGTCGGTTTAACTTCGCTTCTCTATCCATCATTTTTTCACTCCTACTGAAAATCGGCAAAATACACTAAAGTAAATTATAACAACACATCAGTCAACATTCAATAAACTTCTCAAAGGAAGGAGAGAGATGAGCTCAATAGTAAAGCAGAGCAGCTTTAATGTATAGCGAAACATTAAGGCTGCTCTGCTTTGTTGTTTTATACAAACAGGTTATGAAAAGCTTCGACTGCTTTTTGCATAACAGCCTGTATGCCGTTAGCTAAGCTTTTTCCGATTGAAGAAAAAAAGTTAAATGCCTTTCGCTCTTCCAGTAGCTTTTGTTTTTCTTCAAGGTCCACAACTCGCTTGTTGCCCATTACATCTGCTTCTACTTCGCCCTCGCTCGTTTTAGAAACTGTAAAAACTTGCTGAATACTAGGGTCATCATACCCTTTCATCTTAATTAGCCCTTGCTGGGCAGTCTGCATCCCTAATAGTACACCGAACAATAACACAACGCTTAGCAGCAGCGACTTCATCATGAATTTCGCCATGAGAATGCTCCTTTCATCTAAACATACCTATTCATTTTCGTAGTATTCATTATGGGATACTTCTTCTTGTTTCATTCACTTTTAATGAGTATAAGATCCAAAGTTTCCTTGATCCACTTCATGGTGAAGAGCTGCGTTCAGCCCTCCAGCTACCACGTTGGCCATCTCTTCTATAAATAAGTCAACTTCTTTTGGTGTAACCATCAAATTATGACCTAACGGCGCTAACACCTCATGAATTAAACGACGCTTTTCTTCATCAGGTAACGTACCAATCATTCCTAAATACGTTTGACGATGTTCTTCGCTTGGTAAATCTTCGTCAGTTAACTGTTTTTTTTCTCCAAACGTCATTCCGGAAGGGATAAGAGACTTCGAAGGCTTGTCTTGTTCATTCATCTCACGTCCAAAATGCTTTAAAATAAAATCAATGGTATCGCTTGTAATTGATACCGCATCAACAACTGTGGGTATACCGATTGCAATTACTGGAATACCTAGCGTTTCATAGCTAATTTCTTTTCGTTTATTTCCAACTCCAGAGCCGGGATGAATACCTGAATCTGAAATTTGAATCGTTGCGTTCACACGTTCGATTGAACGAGCTGCTAAAGCATCAACCGCAATAATAAAGTCAGGTTTTACTTTTTGGACAACACCAAAGATAATATCGCTCGTTTCAATTCCCGTAATCCCCATTACACCAGGTATAATAGCACTTACCGGACGGAACCCTTCTTCTACGCTTTCAGGCTGTAGAGCAAATAAATGACGAGTGATTAATAAATTTTCGACCGTCTTTGGTCCAAGTGCATCCGGAGTAACGCTGCTGTTTCCAAGACCGACTACTAAACAACTTGCATCATCTGGGATATTCAAGCCTTTTATAAAATGATTTAGTTCTTCGGCAAATACTTCTTCCATCTTTTCCTGCTTTTCGGTATCCTGCTCGCGAATTCCAACAGATTCTAGAGTAAGATAGCGACCTTTTTTCTTTCCAATCGTTTGGGCACCTTGTTCAGTTATTTCGACTAAAGATACCTTTACTCCATCGACATCTTTCTCTTTAAAAATAACGCCTTCAAGCTCAGACTGCTTGGCTTGCTTTTCATTGTCTTCAACAGCCATCGTTCTTGCTTCCACGGCTAAATCAGTGCGAATACTATATTGACTTAAGTCTAAGTTTTCATTCATTGCAGACCCTCCTCAGCTATTATCATAGAAGTTAGTTTCACCTCTTGCTAATTAATTCATGCACGAGAGCGATAAAATTCCTTTTAGGTGCTATTGCATTATAGCCGTGGGTTTGATAAAATATCCTTTGTTCTTATTGTAAGAAATGTCGAGTTCTATATAATCTCGATTGTTATAATTTCGGGAGGTGAAACGAATGCCAAACATTAAATCAGCTATCAAACGTGTAAAAACTGCTGAAGCTCGTCGTGCACATAACATCCAAGTAAAATCTGCTATGCGTACTGCTATCAAAAACTTTGAAGCTTTAGTTGAAAACAACGATGTAGATAATGCAAAAGCAGCATACTCTGTTGCTTCTAAAAAATTAGACAAGGCTGCACAAAAAGGTCTTATCCACAAAAACGCTGCAGCTCGTCAAAAATCTCGCTTAGCGCAAAAACTTAACGGTTTATCTGCATAATAAGCGAAAAAACGATCCCTATAGGATCGTTTTTTTTATGTTTTGCTACACTAGCGTCGCATAAATTTTAACTGAATTTTCTGTTTTATTATTTTTCCTTTTTTTCCTTTTTTTTCTTTTATAAAGAAAAACGAATACTCTTGAACAGAGGTAGTAAACATCCATTTTTTTACTAT
>NZ_JBXDLD010000003.1:0-30082 GCF_056820425.1 Priestia sp. KCTC 13724
TCAAAAAAAAATCCAGAAAGAGGGCTGTCAAAAAATCAGCTTTTACTGACTTTTTGGACAGCCCCTTATGCTATTCTTTAAACTTTTCAGCCACATAAGGCATGGAAGAGGGAACAGAAACAAGCTCTTTTTCAGGGTAGCGAAACGCAGTTAATTTGCCACCAAATACTGCTCCTGTATCAATGTTGATCGTATTGTTACGTAGCTTAGGAGATTTAATCGGTGTGTGCCCGTAAACAATCAATGGTGTCCCATTGTAGTGTTTAGCCCAGTCATTGCGCACAGGTGAACCATCTGGGTGTGTTTCTCCAGTAATGTCTCCATATAAAACGAATGTTTTTACTTTTTTGTCGTTTCGTCCGATATAGTCTGCCCGAATTCCAGCGTGTGCAATAACAAGCTGTTCTTGTTTTAAGTGAACATAAAGAGGGGCATTCTTATAAAGTTCCATGAACTTATGTTTGATTTCTTGCTGCTGTGCTTGGGAGAGGTCATTATATTCAGCTACGGTTGTTTCTAACCCATGCTTAATTTGGACCTTATTTCCTTTGAAAAATCGATAAAGCTTATTGCAGTGGTTTCCAGGACAGTAATACGCTTTTTTTTGTTTGACGACAAGATTCCAAACAAGCTCGATTACTTTTAAGGAGTGAGGTCCTCGGTCCATCAAGTCTCCTACAAAGGCTAAATGCCTCTTTTCTGGATGGGCAGGGTAGGAAGAGGTCCAGCTATAGCCCAGTTTAGTTGTTAATTCCACAAGCTCATCGTAGCAGCCATGAATATCTCCAATTATGTCTAGCTTCACATTTCTTCACGCTCTTTTCCAATGAATTTCGTATCGTTTGAAAAATAAACCTTTTAGGGTGTAGAAATTTCATTCTATATTGTGCAAACTATCGATAAGATTTATCACATAATAATTAGATAAACAGAAGTTTTTAAAATTTTACTACGAGTTATGAGTTGAAATCTAGTTCATTTCATAATAAAGTAAGAGAAGTTTTGTTCTGAGAGGAGGAAATGTTTATGACTGAATCAATGGAAAGAGAAGAGCAAAAGAGACTTCAGGAGCAATTAATTAACTTGCTCAAAGAAAATGAAATTGATGCGTTTCGAGAAGAATTTCTAGATATGCATCCATATGATCAAGGCCAGTTTTTTGAAGAGCTAGACGAAGATTTGCGATTTGCGCTCTATGAAATGCTTTCACCAGAAGAAATGGCTAATATTTTCGAACAAGTAGAAGTACCGGAAGAAGACTATCAAGATTTACTTTCAGAGATGCATCCAATGTTTGCTGCTGATATGCTAGCTGAGATGTCAACGGATGACGCCGTTGACGTTTTAAACGAACTAGATAAAGAGCAAGTAGCGAGCTATTTAACCATTATGGATGAAGAAGCAGCGGATGAAATTAAAGAACTGCTTCACTATGAAGAGTACACGGCCGGTAGTATCATGACCACAGAATTTATCGCTATTAAAGCAAACCAAACGGTTCGCTCTGCGATGCAAATTTTAAGGAGAGAAGCTCCCGGAGCTGAAACGATTTATTATACGTTTGTTGTGGATGAACAAAAGCATTTGGTAGGCGTTATTTCGTTAAGAGACTTAATTGTTGCAGATGAAGAAACGATGATTAGTGATGTTATGAGTGAACGTGTTGTAGCGGTTTCTGTTGCGGAAGACCAAGAAGAAGTTGCTCGAATTATGAGGGACTATAATTTCCTGGCATTACCGGTAGTAGACTTTCAGCAGCACCTTCTCGGAATCATTACCGTCGATGATGTAATTGATGTAATGGACGAAGAAGCATCTGACGATTATTCCAAACTTGCGGGTATTAGCGACGTGGACGATACGGCGGGGAACAGTCCGTTCGGCGCAGCTAAAAAGCGATTGCCTTGGCTGATTATTCTTCTATTCTTAGGGATGATGACGGCAAGCTTAATTGGCCGCTTTGAAGACACATTAAACCAAGTAGCCATCTTAGCAATCTTTATTCCTCTGATTGGTGGGATGGCTGGAAACACGGGTACTCAAGCATTAGCGGTAGCTGTTCGTGGTATCGCAACAGGGGAAATTCAGGAAGAAGGAAAGCTAAAGCTACTCGTTCGAGAAGCTTTAACAGGTGTCATTACAGGAGGTTCCTGTGGTATTGCCGTAACGCTAGTTGTATATGTATGGCAAGGTGATTTTATTCTTGGAGCGTTAGTTGGTATTTCTGTATTTGCTACGCTGATTGTTGCAACGTTAACAGGCGCATTTATTCCGCTATTTATGCATCGTTTGAAGATTGACCCTGCGGTAGCATCTGGACCGTTTATTACGACGATTAATGATCTTATTAGTATTTTAATTTATTTCGGATTAGCGACAACTTTTATGGGTTATTTAAAATAGAGTTGTTGACAGATTGAGCATTCCCTTTTATGCTTGACATTCAAATTTAACACTAGCTTAATATGCATTTATTATACTAAGCAAGTGAAGGAAAAGGAGGGAAAAGTAGATGGAACATCATGCATCCGTAACCTCTCTTGTCATCGTAATTACAGTCGCTTTTTTAACACCAATTCTACTTCATCGCTTTAAACTCAACGTTATCCCTGTCGTAGTAGCTGAAATTATTATGGGGTTAATTATCGGGAAAAGTGGATTTGATTTAGTTCAACAAGATATGTGGTTAGAGACGTTGTCTACCCTCGGATTTATCTTTTTAATGTTTTTAAGCGGGCTAGAAATTGATTTTTCTGCATTTGCAGGTGGACAAAAAAAGGAAAAGACGAAATCTGGTAAAACGATTCCGAATTCGTTTGCTGTATCAACCATTGTATTTCTTGCTATTTTTGCTGTTTCCTTGTTATTATCCTATATTTTTGTCTGGACAGGATTTATTGACAACGCGTTTCTAATGACGCTTATTATTTCAACCATTTCACTTGGAGTTGTTGTTCCAACCTTAAAGGATGCCCAAATTATGAAAAAGTCCATTGGGCAAACAATCCTACTAATTGCTGTTATTGCAGACCTTGTGACGATGATTCTTCTTGCTGTTTTTGCATCAATTTATGCAGAATCGGGAGGAGGAAACACATGGCTACTGCTTATTCTATTTGCTGCCGGTGTTCTATTCTACTTTATCGGTAAGCAGTTTAAGCATCGTTCTTTCCTTGAAACGATGTCTAAAGGAACGGTTCAGATTGATACGCGAGCAGTATTTGCGCTTATTATTATCCTAGTGGGACTTTCTGAATCAATTGGAGCGGAAAATATCTTAGGAGCGTTTTTAGCCGGCGTACTTGTATCACTGCTTGCTCCAGATAAGAATCTTGTGCATAAACTAGATTCCTTCGGATATGGCTTTTTAATCCCTATCTTTTTCGTAATGGTTGGGGTAGACCTTGATGTTTGGTCGCTGTTTGGAGATTCAAAAGTACTTATTCTAATGCCTTTACTGCTTTTAGCTTTATTGTTATCAAAGCTGTTACCAGTAATGATTATGCGCATTTGGTACGATACAAAAACAGTGTTAGCATCAGGCTTTTTATTAACATCAACGCTTTCACTTGTTATTGCAGCAGCTACGGTTGGTGAAAACATTGGTGTCATTGATTCACAGATGTCAGGAGCCCTCATTCTAGTAGCGGTCATTACGTGTATTATTACGCCAATCGTCTTTAGAAAGCTGTTTCCAAAGCCAGTAATCAATGAGAAGAAACTTAAGATTAACATGCTTGGTGCGAATCAATTTACCCTACCAGTAATTCGTGATCTTGATTTAAATATGTATGACGTAACGATTTATCATACGTCGAATGAAAAGTTGGATAACCGTACGTCTGACTCTGTTTTTAATATTAATGATATTGAATCTTATGATGTAGAATATCTACAAAAACAAGGTATTTTAGATACGGATGTACTCGTTGTTACAACAGGAGAAGAAGAGCGCAATACATCGATTGCATTAGCTGCCAAAGAATATGGGACAGGTCGAGTCATTGCGCGTGTTGAAACGCCAGAGCTCGATGAAAAGCTAAAAGCAAACCAAGTGGAAGTCTTCTCCGTACTATTGTCAACAACAGCACTATTAAAAGCGTTAATTGAGTCACCGACGGTTTTAAATATCTTAACAAACCAAGAGTCGGCTCTTTATCAAATCAATATGCGTAACCCAAAATATCAGGGAGTAGAACTTCGTAAATTCCCATTTACGGGTGATGTCATCTTTGTTCGTATCTTTAGAGGTAAAGACTCCATCGTTCCTCACGGTGATACGGAACTAGCGTTAGATGACCGGCTGATTGTAACGGGATCACGCTCATATGTAAACGAGCTGAAAATGCTGTTGGAATATAAAATTCGTTAGTGAAACAAGACTTAGATGGAAGTAACCTAGTCAATAATTTATCCGAACAATTAAGAGGTAACTCTCAATTGTTCGGATTTTTTGATTCGGAAACCACGTTTAAAGAAAAGTGAAATGGAGCATAAGATACGTGACTCCTGCGCGAACGATAGGAAAGACTGAGACCCAGTAGCGCAGTGAGAAGGATTTAGCTTCCTCTTTTCAGAAGCAAGCACTTCACCAAGCTTCAGTCTCTTTGTCTATATAAATGATAGCTTTTTTTGCTCTTTCTATGTTATACTTATATTAATACCAGGTACTAATAACTTGTAATAAGTAGGAGGATATTAAAAGATGTTAAAAAGCTTATCCTTAGAGAATCGCACATTTGTTGTTATGGGAGTAGCAAATAAACGAAGCATTGCATGGGGTATTGCTCGCTCACTGCACGAAGCAGGCGCACGTTTAGTATTTACATATGCGGGAGAACGCTTAGAGAAGAACGTTCGCGATCTTGCAGCTTCATTAGAGCGTGAAGATACGCTTGTATTACCTTGTGACGTAACACAAGATGAAGATATTAAAGCATGTTTCACAAAAATTAAAGAAGAAGTAGGCCATATTCACGGCGTAGCACATTGTATCGCGTTTGCAAATCGCGAAGATTTAGACGGTAATTTTGTAGATACATCTCGAGATGGTTTCCTTTTAGCTCACAATATCAGCTCATATTCACTTACGGCTGTTGCTCGTGAAGCAAAAGAACTAATGACAGAAGGCGGAAGCATCGTAACACTAACTTATCTAGGTGGAGAGCGCGTTGTTCAGAACTATAACGTAATGGGCGTAGCCAAAGCTTCTTTAGATGCTAGCGTAAGATACTTAGCTTCAGACTTAGGTCAGCACGGTATTCGTGTTAACTCAATTTCTGCAGGACCAATTCGTACGTTATCTGCAAAAGGAATTAGCGACTTTAACTCAATTTTAAAACAAATTGAAGAGCGTGCACCGCTTCGTCGCACAACGACTCCAGAAGAAGTTGGCGATACGGCAACATTCTTATTCAGTGATTTATCACGTGGAATTACAGGTGAAAACATACACGTGGATTCTGGTTTCCATATTATCGGACGTTAATCGTTCTTGTAAGAGCGCTACGGCATGTAGCGCTCTTTTTTTGTGTCGTTATAAAAAAAGAAACAAGTTTTCTAGCAAGCAAGCATACATTTTTAAGAGAACGATAACAAGCAATGGGAGGTATGCTTCATGACTGACTCTCGCTCAAGGTCCGAAGACAACGAGCCTTTAATGTACATTGTGCAGCCGAACCAAGCACAAACAACAAGATCTATGCAATATTTTTATAGCTCGAAGCAAAATGAAAAAGAGCAGGAGCCCTTAAAAGAAGAACCAACTTTCTCACCAATTGAAGACGTAAAGTCACAGGAAGTTAAACCTGAGAAAGCTGGGTTACCTGCAAATGTTCATAAACAGAAAGAGCAAAAAAAACCAAATAAAGCATTTCAATATATGAACATTAGTGAAAAACTTAATTTTCTATGTGGGTTTCCAAAACATATGTCGCAGCCAATTTGTGAAATAAGTGTAGAAGGAAATTCGTTTATCGGAACAATTGTGGAATTTGTAGACGGTGAAGTATCAATTTTAGCTCCTCCACATGATAAGCCGAATCGGGTGCCTGTCAAAGATATCGTAACGATTTCAATTGTTAAGATTTAAAGAAGTAAAAAGCTAACAAATGAATTTTTCTTGTTAGCTTTTTTCAGTAAAGGTGGGTTTAAAATGACCTGGATTTATTTATTTTTATTCGTTTTTGCTACGTTTCGCCTCACAAGGCTGATTGTATTTGATAAGATTACAGGATTTATTCGTAAGCCGTTTCATGAAATGGTTACAGAGCCTGATGAACAAGGAAATGAGATTACTTACTTAACGGTAAAAGGAAAAGGGCTTAGAAAGTGGATTGGAGAACTCTTAAGCTGCTATTGGTGTACGGGCATGTGGTGTGCAATCGCGGTTTATGCAGGCTATACGTTTTTTCCGCAGATTGCAATTCCTGCAATTATTGTTTTAGCGATTGCCGGGTGTGCAGGGATTGTTGAATCATTTATGAAATAAATGGACGGGCATAGAAAAAACAATCGACTTACAGCCGATTGTTTTTTTATTCTTCTGTTGGAAGAGTAAGCACGATTTTATTGAGGAAAGGAATGCCTTGCTTCCACTCCTCACTGTAAAAATATCCTTCTACAATGACAAAAGATGAGTTTAATTCTTTTGGAATGAGAAGCTGAAACGATTCAAAACGCATTGGCTGATTGGGTGCTAGCTGGGCAGAACGAGTGGGCCTGATCCAGTATTCGCCATCTTGCTTTATTTTTTCTCGCCATTTTGGGTGGGCATACTGCCATTGAAGCGCTGATGCTGGAAGGTTTGAGGCCTCAATTTCACTTTCATCCACGACTTTTCCTGTTAGCGATACGTTTTCCTGCGGCTTTACTTTTAAGCAAATAACAGGTGAAACAAGCGGTTTGCCTGTTTGATTCATAACCACAGCATTGCCTAAAATCATCATTTCTTCTTCGTCTGGAGTGGGCATTAACACAGAATGCTGAAAATAGCTGATGACGTCGGTTGCTTGAAATCGATCAACTTTTACTTCTACACGCTTTTCCACGACTTTTTCAACAGGTTTTTCAATAATTTTTTCCACGACTTTTTCTTCAATAATAGGTTGCTTGCGCGAAATTCTTTCTTTTAAAGACTCAATGATAATGGCTTGCTCTGAGTACTCATTTTTAAGCTGATACAGCTCTTTTTCAAGTTCTTCTAATTCCGTGTCTTTATCATTGATTGAATAGGCTTCGGCATGTTTGTTCTTCCAAAATAAAGAGTTTTCTTTCTCGCGATCTAATGCTCTCTCAAGCTGTCTAATTTGGTTTTCATAGTTTTTTAGTTCGGATTTATAGTGAATGAGCTTTTGACGCATCAGCATGGAATCATCTTTAGGTGAAGGGGACATCATTTAATCTCCTTTCGTAACGTAGCTATCAATATTACATATGTATGCGAAGTAATAACTATCAATGAAAAAAGAGGAGAAAAATTCTCCTCTGATTATGCATTGACTTATTCGAATTCGTATTCTCCGCCGTGATCATCATCGTGATCATGGTCGTGACCGTGATGGTAGTGATGTCTACCTGGGAAGATGTCATCGCATGTTGGTGGATTGTAAACTGGGCCACATCCTAATTTGTCTAAAATTTCAGGGCGAGGGTAGCAGTAGCTTCCTTCAACTTCGATTTTTACATCTCTTTCCATTTGAACGCTTAAGCAAATAAATAGTTCTAAGTCTACGCCTTCAAATTCATTGTCGTCACTGCAAAGTACATTTCCAATACCATCAAAGTTGTCTAAATGTACAACTGGGTACGTTCCTTCTGGTGCACATAGATAGAATGTTTGCACTGTTGACCAAGTGTACGTATCATCAGATAACACACAAGGTGGTACACCTGTAGTGTTACAGAAGTTTGTAATGTTTGTTAACTTTACGCGGTAGAATCCACTGATTGATAAGCGTACTTCTTGAAGTTTTACAAACTCACCGTCTGGTAATACGATTTTGCGCGTACGACGTTTGCCGAAAGGTGCAATTTCAATTACTGAGTTGATTGCATCGTCATCGGAAAGGTCGATTGGATTACCTTCCTCATCTGTTAAAACTGCTTGAACTTCTGCTGTTGGACCATATGTTTCACAAATTGGATCAATTGAATCTGGAAAATCAATTTGATCTGGAATAAATGATCTGTTTTGTGTTACCTCACGTTTCACCCAATCATATATTTTAGGAACGCGAATACATAATGACTCTAAATGTTCTCCCATTCTTTTTACCTCCTAATCGTAATTGTCCTTCCTTTATGCTGTTCGTTAACTAGGTATCGGACTACTATAGTGTATGAATGACCCGGTTTTGTGTGACCGTGACAAAAGCGGAATTTAGAAAAGTTCGCTGCATGCATAAAATTTGAAGGAAATAATAAACTCACTTACAGCATATTCATATTAAGAAATTGTGTTATTCATCTAGAAAGAAATTTTATGAGTAACTAGCTGACATGGAGGAGTGAAGCGCTGTGGCTGAAGTAAAAGTAAGAGAATATATTGCAAGTTTAAAAGCTGAATTAGAGTTCTATAAGGAAGAATATCAAAAATATAAGAGTGAAGAGCTAAATTACGAAGAACTTCGGGAAGACTTAGAGAGTTATAAAGAGAAAAATAAAAAGCTAGTTGAAGAAATTGATTGGTTAAAAGCAATGATCAACGAACAAAAAGAGCAGGAGAAAAAAGCGCAGTCAAAGATAGAAGCAAAAGAAGCTGTAAAGCCAAAAGAACCTGCAAAACAGAAGGAAGTTGTAAATGCACACCCATCATTTGATAAAACGATTGATCAAGGGCTCAGTGAACTTCAGCAAAAGCTAAGTGGCGTTCAAAGGCATAAGGTGAGGCAGCAGTCGGCGAGCCGTGAGCGTGAAATTAGCAATCAGGACTTGTTTTTAAAGCTGCAGCGTAAAATGGACAAATAATACTGAACTTCTTGCTGGAAACTGAATATAATGTCATAGATTGCATTTTGTGAAAAGGAGGGACCATAGGATGTATTATAATCAAAATCAAGCATACCCTCACCTGCACCCTCATTACTATCAGCAGCCGGTGATGAAAAAAGCAGTAAAATATCCTTCAAAGCCTGTGCAAAAGCCAATGCCAAAGCAAGGTGGCTGTGGCTGCGGAGCTAAATTACCGAAGCGTTAAGTCATTAGTGCTGCCTATCTTGGCAGTACTTTTTTTCTTTCTATACATAGTATAGAAGGAGGTGAATGCCATGGCAGATTTTTTTGAGCAATTAGAGAAGTTTTTTGAAGAGCAAATTATTGGTTCTCATGAAAAGAAGATGGATGAAGTAGAAAAGTTATCTCACCAGTTTGAAAAGCACGAGCGTCAATTACAAAAGCAAGAAAAGCAAATTGATGATTTGTATAATGATGACCCATTTGGACAATGAAAATATTTCTTGACCAAAAGCCCATGCCAATCCATTCCGCTTCACATATTGTATAGAGAAGAAGGACAGAGGGGGTGTAATTATGGGCTTTGGATACAGCGGATATGGCTGTGGCTACGGTGGTGGTTACGGCGGTGGTTTTGCGTTAATTGTAGTACTATTTATTTTATTAGTTATCATTGGTTGTGCTTGTTACAACTAATCCCTTCTACTGAATATAGTAAAGAAAAGTACGAGTGAACGTTCACTCGTACTTTGTTTTGATAGTGTACCTCACAAACCGTCGATTGAAAGTGGTCACCATCTGGGCAGCTGCTGCATACGATAGAGTATTCCGTACAGAACCGCTTCTTCTCACACAATATGGCGGCTAGAGGCAATTTGGTTTCATAAGCTTTATATGCCAAAGGAGGCAATGTAAATGGATAACAATATGTTTAAGAACATTGAAAAGAAAACAGGCGTTAATATGAAGGATATTTTCGAGCTAGCGAACTCCGTACAAAATGCAAACTTTAAAGATGAACAAACCGTACGCAATATTGTCAAACGTGTAGCTCAAATTGCAAATAAACCAATTTCAAAACAAAAAGAAGATCAGATTGTCAAAGCACTTGCTAGCAATAATCAGTCCATTGACTTTAGTACCATTTCTAAAATGCTGAATGAGAAGAAGAAATAAATAAAGAGCCGGGGACTCCCCGGCTCTTTATTATTCAATGACTAATATGCTTTTAAAAAAGGTTTTAAAAAGCGAGAAGGGTACGCTGTTTTTCCTCGTCGTGTTTGTAAAACTGATAGGTATAAGGATACTTTTGCTCGCGTCATCGCTACATAGAGTAAGCGTCTTTCTTCTTCCAATGCACCAATCTCACCGTTTCGATACGCTTCCAGCGCGTAGTCATGAGGAATACCGCCATCTACATTACCTAAAACATATACGTGCTTATATTCAAGGCCCTTAGCACGGTGAATGGTTGTTAAATGAACGCTCTCATTAAACTGCTTACTTAAAACCTTCATTTCTTTGTTCATGCCAATCATATGATCTGCGTGGTCAAGCAGTTCTTGGACAGTTGAAAATTTACGTGCAACAACTCTTAAGTCTCGAACGTCGTCTGATCCTTTTTCCATGGCATTTCCTTCATTTCCACGCTTTTTGACAAAATCATCAAAGCCCATATCTTTTGAAATGGTTTCAATGGCATTAACAGGCTTCATCTTTTTTAAGCTTGAAAACAACGGAATAATCTTTTGTAACTTTTTTTGTTGAAACGGCTTTAAATCCTTTAGGTGACCAAGCGCTTCGACAAATGATACGTCATTTAAAATGCTCATTGCTTTTAAGTCATTTAAGATGGTTTTCTTTAAAAATAGTGCCTGTACGATACTAGTAAGCGACTGATTATCGTTTGGATCTAAGCTAAGACGTAAAAAAGCAAGCATCGTTCTCACAATCCGACGTTCATAAAATGAATCTGCATCTTGCTCAATGGTGAACGGAAGGTTTGACTGGGACAGCCGTTCAAAAACCGCACGTGAAGAAGCATGAGTACGGTATAAAATAGAAAAGTCAGAAGGGGACGCACCTGCTTGAACCTTTTCTTTTATATCTCGCACAATCATTGTGGCTTCTTCTTCTTCATCATAAGGGAAGAAAAAGGTTGGCACATGATCATGGTGAAACTGTGCCTTCATATTTTTTGTATGACGCTCCGTATTGCGCTCAATGACCTTATTGGCGGCTGACACAATCGAATGAGCAGAGCGGTAGTTTTGATGAAGCGTTACTTTTTTCGTTCCAGGAAAATCCTTTTCGAAATTTAAGATAAAGCTTGGGTCACTGCCACGAAACGCATAGATGGACTGATCATCATCACCTACAACGCATAAATTTTTAGAATCTGCGCTTAGCATTTTCATAATAGCATACTGAACTTTATTAATATCTTGAAATTCATCAATTAGAAAGTATCGGAATCGCTTTTGATAACGAACAAGCAGCTCAGGGTTATCTCTAAGCATTTGATAGCAACCGTCTAGCATGTCATCAAAATCAAACAGCCCTTGCGTTTGTTTTGTTTGTTCGTAGTGAACATACAAATGGTGAACTTGCTCTTCCCACTGGCTAACAGGGCGAACATCTTTCACACCCAAAAGCGTGTTTTTCCAATAGCTGATCTGTTGAATGGCTTGATCAAATGGGAAATCTTTTTCATCCAGATTTATTTCTCGGCCTGCTTCTTTTAAAATCTGTTCTTTTTGCCAATCCCATTTTAACAATCGATTCATTTGCCAAGACTCAGGCGAATGATGAACAACCATCCGAAGGAAAATACTATGAAATGTACCGACGAGCATCTGCCTAATAATTGATGGTGATATTCCAGGGTAAGATGCTAAACGGTCTTTCATTTCTTTTGCTGCTTTTGATGTAAACGTTACGAGCATAATTGAACGCGGATCAATTTTATGCTCTTGAATCATATAAGCAGTACGAGCGGTTAAGACTCTTGTTTTTCCACTTCCTGCCCCGGCTAAAATTAGAAGAGGTCCTTCAGAGTGAGTAACTGAGCTCCACTGATTTGTATCTAACGTAATTTGATGTTCTTTCAATGTATGAAAGTAGGGTGAATTCGTTTCTTTCACTTCCGCTTTTGATGCTGAAAAAGCAGGAATTGGGGTGAAAAAAGTAGAATTTTTCCACTGAGGCTCATTTTTTACTTCGTTTTTCCCAATTGCTCTGCCTTTTGGAATCCGAAATCCTCCTTGTTCTTCATAGCTTGCACTTGAAGCCAGCACAGAAACGGGTTGTTTTTTGGGAGATGGTTTCATACACTCTGAGCGTTCGTGAGGAGCGTTACGATGATAAAAATATGGAGCTCGATGGATTCCAATTGCAAGATGAACGGGTTCCTTACAATGAGCACAAGTTAATTCATTTCGAATTCCTGCTTCATAAATCAGTTGAAACTGGTTGCGACCTAATGTGTCCAGTGTAATATTCTTCCCGTTACGTAGAGCAGTTTGCATACCGCTGACCTCCTTTGTCGTTTCATTTCGGTTAAAACAGCTAAAGACTATCATACCATATTCAAATGACTGTCGAATAGGTAGAAGGTGAAACAACTGTTTATGTAAAATGTCGAATATCTCTTGTTAAAACGGGAAAAAACCTATAAAAGGAGGAGAGAATATGGGTTATATCTTACCTATTACACCGTATCAATCGATTCAATATGCGCAAAAAAGTCAGCTGAAAAACAACACGCCGCTAACCGTGCAAAATGTCCAACCAATTGCGAGCTTACAAAATAAACGAAACTCTACATTACCTTTATCTTCCATAAACAACTACGTGCGCTATCAGCATAGAAAAGCTCCACAATTCATTGAGCAAGATGTTCCAAAAGGAACGTATATCAACGAGAAAGCCTAAACATTCTCGTTGTGTTAATCTAAAAAAAAAAAGAAGGCGATGCTTTTATTCTGTATTAACAAACGCTAATACTTTTGAATAAAAAGTGCATCGCCTTGCTGCCATTCTGCGTATAATACTTGTTTAACACTAGGAATTCCTTGCTTTCCGATTTCTTGATGTAACCATTCCTCTGTAAAGCCTGACTCCGTTAAATTTTTAGTCAAAATACGGCCGTCACTGATAAAGGCAATTGGAAGAGTCGGTTGTGTAACAGGTAATTGAAAATCACCTTTGGTAGGAGCAGCATAGTCTGATTTTAATAAAACGCTCATTGTGCCGTCCGTTTCTAAGATGGCATATGCTACTTCACGAATAGAGAAAGCGTTCTTAGAGCGGAGCATGTGCAATAGTTGATCAATATCTAATCGATTACGCTGCAGCTCTTTGTAAGAAACCTTCCCATTCCGAATAATAATGGAAGGTCGTCCTTCTAGAAACAAACGAAAAGGAATATTTTTTTGTGTAATAACTTCCGTAAAGTAAATGAGTGCGCCCCAAACAGCTACAGCAAATACAATCCTTCCAATACCTATTTCAGAATCATATAGCGCGTTTCCAACCAGTTCACCTAGCACAAGCGCTGAAATGAAATCAAACGTTGTGAGCTGTGTGATGGTCGCACGCCCCAATAATTTCGTCAAAAAAAACAAGCAAATAAAGCCTACAAATAACTCTGAAGCAATTCTTATAAATTCCATTATTTCACCTTGTTTCCATATTTATTTATTAGTATGGAAAGATAAATGCTCTTTTATCCAATGAAATTTGACATGAAAAAGCCATGTATCCAAAGAGGATTTTTACTTGTATCTACATGAAGGCGTACCTACTTCTTTTTGCGTTTGTCCTTCCAGGAGAAATAAAATGCTTGGACAAAAAAAAGAAAGACAAGAAACCAAAGAGCAAAAATTTCTCCAATGCCCATTACGCGAAATGGACTTATGGCATTGTTTAGCGCCTCATGAATAGTGAATTGTTGAGAAATATCAATAACCAAGGAAAATATTATTAAACAGCTTAACACTAGAAAAGCAATACCTATAATTTTCATCGCTTACACACTCTATTTAAGTAACTTTCCCTTTTTATCTCAATTTATAAAAAGATATAAAATGCAAAATCTCACATAAGAAATCCCTGTAAGGTTAAGATAATAGAAATAAAAAGAAAGGTGTTTCATTTCATGCCTTCGTTCTTTAAGAAACAAAAAAACAAAAGAATTCGCATACGGCCAATGATTCTAATTCTTGTGTAGAATCTTCTCTAGAAGCAAACCGTCAGTACATCGCACAGAAAATGGGTGACAGTTCGGATATAGTTGTTCGACATTTAAAATTAGGGCTGAATTTGGAGATAGAAGTTGCAATTATTTATATAGAAGGAATTGTAGACAATCAATCTATTCAAGATTCTTTACTTGATTCTATAACCAAAGAGCCGAGCAAAACAAATATAACTGTAAATAATGCTTTAGACGTCATTTCGGAAAGTATCGTAACTATTGATGATTTATCGGTTATTAATAAGTGGGAAGATGTGTTTTTATCCTTAACAACAGGTGACACAATTACTAGTAGATGGGATAAATAAAGTGCTAAGCGCCAGTGCTGCTGGGGGAGAAACTCGAGCTATTTCTGAATCGACTACTGAAATGGTTGTTCGTGGTCCAAAAGCTGCGTTTACAGAGTCTATAGGAGTAAATCTAGCACTGGTAAGGCGGATTATTAAGAGTCCTGACTTACGGACGGAGTCTTTAAAAATAGGTTGTATAACGAAAACCAAGGTCAATCTAATGTACATAAACAGCGTCGTGAAAGAAGAAATTATTCAAGAAATGCGCAACAGGCTGAAAGAAATCGATATCGATAGTATCCTTGAATCGGGATATATTGAACAGTTTATTGAAGATCAAACACTGATGCCGTTTCCTACCGTTTATAATACGGAAAGACCAGATGTAGTAGCGGGAAATTTATCAGAAGGATGAATAGCTATTTTTGTAGATGGAACACCTTTTATATTAATCGTTCCGGCTATTTTTATGCAGTTCTTCCAATCTCCAGAAGACTACTATGCTCGCTTTGACATTGCAACATCTATTCGTTTATTACGAATCTTTATGTTTCTTATTTCGCTAATTGCTCCAGCTATGGTTATTGTTGTTTCAATTACAGCTATAGCTAGCTTTGCGAATCCAGCTTTTGAGATGGCTATTTCAGCTCGATCAATTCGCTTTTTATTTATGCTAGGTGCAGCAAGTTTATTTAAAGTTGAATCCCCTTCACGCCTTTCTTATCCTTTTGGCATCACTATTTTATTTATATCCATTATGAGTGCAAGCAATGTTCAAGAGCATCTTCAAGAAGGGTTAACAATAGTAATAAAGGTTTTACATATCCCTCTTTTTGTAGTCATTCCGCTGGTGCTTCTTTTTGTCGCATTTCTAAGAAACCGAAAGAAATTCTCTAGCAAACAGGCTTAAAATAATGCTAGCCATCATTAAATTAAAAATGACGCAAACAAAAAGCGCGCTGCTTATAGGCAACACGCTTTTTGTTTTGACTATAATAAAACACGTTTTTACAGCTTTTTAACCATTTCCACATGTGGAATGCCAGCATCCATAAATTCACCTGAAACCGTTACGTATCCGAGCTTTTCATAGAAGCCTTCGGCATGAGTTTGGCCATGGAGCTTGAGTTTGGATAAGCCTTTATCTACAGCTAGGCTTTCCATTTTGCTCATAATAAGTTTACCAACACCTGCTTTTCTATGTGAAGGCATGACGCAAATACGCTCCATTTTACCGTAGCCATCAACTACGCGTAGGCGACCGGCTCCTACTGGCTTACCTTCATCATACACAACGATATGCGTTGCTTCTTCTTCGTATTGATCGATTTCTTCTTCCACATCGACCTTTTGTTCCTCGACGAAGACCTTCATTCTTACATAGTACGCATCTTCCCGCTCGTCTTTTGTTGCTACTACTTTAATTTCCATACATCTTTATTCCTTTCCAAATCTAAATGTTTCAAAGACCGTCCACGTGTCATTTTCTAATTGGTACATTAAGTGAAAGCGATCGATAACTTCTTCGTGCGCAACGTCTACTAATTTAAGCTGACTGTATACATCTAAATGCTCATCATCTGAAAGTCTTTGACCAATTGTGATATGTGGAATAAACGTGTATTCAGTCGGCTGTTTAAGTTGCCCTTCGTGTAGCATATTGTAAAGAGCCGTTAGTTCTGCTTTTTGTTCGACTTTTAAATAAATCACATTGTTCACAGGAGAGAATGAACTAACTTTGGTTACGTTTAGCGTGAATGGCTTAGCATCTTTTGCAACTTGACGAAGCTGAGCAGCGATATGCTCAATTTCAGTTTCTGAAGCTTCAAATACTTCTTTTACCGTTAAATGTGGTGCAATTAATGAATAATGAGGATCGTAGCGCTTTCGGTAAGAGTTCGCTACATCTTGCAGTTTTTTTGATGGAAAAAGAACAACGCCAAATTTCATAAAAATCCCTCCAACATAAATGATTTAAAATATGTATATCATTTGTTTAGTATAACAAATTTTCCGACAATGCGACATCTTTCTAGCGAAGCATCATCTCAAGTGAACGTTTAATATCTTTCTGCCAATATTTCCACGTATGATTGCCATCAAATTCATCGTAAAAGACCGCATAGCCCTTAGACTTCATTGCTTCATGAAGCTGTCGGTTCGGCTCAATAAAATTTAATACGCCGTCTTTTGTTGTTTTTACAGCTGTTTCTTGTGTGCCGATGACGTGATATAAATCAAGCAGAGAAGGAGTTGAAAATTCGTTTACAGCCTTTAAGACATCTTCATTTACAAACGGTGAATGCATAATAACGTTGCCGAATGTATTTGGGTATTGAATGGCTGTTACTAAGGAAACAGTCGCAGCTAACGAATCCCCAATTAGCGTTCGGGTTTTCCCCATTTGATAAGTAGGATATTTATCATCGAGAAACGGAATGAGTTCATGAGCTAAAAAGCGAATATATGCTTCGTTCTGTGAGCCGTTCGGATGATATTTTTCACGACGTTCGGACGGATCTTTATAAGGGATACCAACAAAAATGGTGCGATCGATAGTAGATTCTTTCATAAGCTCATCAATTAAGCGAGGAGCTCGACCGTACATGACATAATCCTTCCCATCTTGCGCGATAAGCAGTGAGTATTTATACAGCGTTGAATAGTTTGAAGGTAAATACACAAGCAGCGTTACGTCTTCTTGAAGTGATTCGCTGTAAAAAGATAGTTCTTCTAAATGACGTTTGCTTTCTGACATGATATCGACTCCTATACTGATAGTGAATGAAAACGCTACCTTTATTGTAGCATATTTAAGCTAGGTAGGATAAAGAGAAAGCCATCGTCTCTTATTTAGACAATGGCGTAAACTTTTCAAACAGCTCTTTTTCTTGGGAGTTGCTTGGATCAATCTCACGAATAATGTACTCTTCTTCTTGTTCGTTAATAACGACATATTCTTCTTCATTTTTAATATAGCTATACACAGCGTTGTTCGAGTAATAGCCATTCACGTTATCCAAAATGACATTCTTCGTCTTTTTATCATACAAGCGATACGTATCATCTTCACGGATAATGGAGTAATGATTCCCAGCGAAAAACGCAACTTCGTCTTTATTGCTGCTAAATCCTGAGATAAGTAAAAAGATAATCTGACTAATGAAAAACAATGCTGTGATGACAATCGCTGCTAGTAAAATAATTTTCCCGAGCTTTTTCGGCTTATATTCTTCTTCGTGTTGTGACATGCTGGTGCGTAACCAATACCTAAAGGACTGATTTTGCGCTGTCCCTCCTTTTTCTTTCAATCAATAAAATAATTATACCAATTAATAGGCAGGTTCGCATATTTGTGTGTGGTGGAGGCCCTAGTGAAAAAGGATTTTGACTGAATGTGTAGAACTATTGAAGATAAGTGGCATGTACATCATTAGACAAAGGAGAGGGAGAAGATGACATCAAAAAAAATCCCAACAAGTAAAGAAGTAACGGCAGCGACGCTGGGTTTATTGGAAGAAAGAGGCGTTTCAGTATTTGATATTGCAGAGATTGTGTATGACCTTCAGCTGCCTTATCACCCAGACCTAACCATTCAACAGTGTGCAGAAAGCGTTGAGCGTGTTTTGCAAAAACGTGAAATTCAGCATGCGCTTTTAGTATTGAACTAGATAAATTAGCGGAACGAGGCAAGCTCTCAGAACCTCTTCAAAGCATTGTAGAGCAAGATGAAGGGCTATTTGGCGTTGATGAAACCATTGCTTTAGGGGCAGTCCTTACATATGGAAGCATTGCTGTGACGACATTTGGTTATCTGGACAAGGTAAAAGTAGGCGTCATTAAAAAGCTAGATTGTAAAAAAGAGAATGAGCATAAAGTTCATACGTTCTTAGATGATTTAATTGCGAGCGTTGCTTCAAGCGCAGCAAGCCGCTTGGCTCATCGGCAGCGAGACGAGCTAGAAAGCTACCAAGAATCTCTAGAGAAACGATAATCATTTCATAAAAAAAGCGAGAACATGCATCTCGCTTTTTTTGTTAGAGTTTTGTAGAAAGAAGGTGACTAAGAGAGCTAAGACCAAGCTTCTCGTAAAAGGATTGGGCTTTTTGATTAAAAGCCCACACGGTCAGTTGAAGCTCACTTGCCCCTTTTTTACGTCCCCATTCTTTTGTTCGATGAAATAGCTTTTTTCCAATTCCATAGTTATTCCACTCTTTTTTAACACCAAAATATTGAATGTAGGCAGTATACATGAAAGATTGATCGTTAACAGGAGGGGAGTATTTTAGCTCAACAACGGAAGCGCCGATGATACGCCCGTTGTATTCAGCAATTAGAATGTCGGTGGAGTTGTAGTAGAGGATGGCCTGATACTGTTCATACGAAATAACGATATGGTCTGTGCTAAATAAAGAGGGTAAAGCGTGGGCGTGAAGCTCCAAAGATTCTTTTAAAACCGCATTAACGCCTTGATAATCATCTATTCTTGCTGTTCGGTAGACGATTTCCATTTTTCGTTTCACCTGCTTTTTTATCAGTTTGCATACCACTAGTCAAAAGCCCACTGAGCGTGAATACTTATAGCATATGAAAAAAAAGAAGGAATGTTAAAAAGCCTGCGTTATTATATCACAGGCTTTTAAATACGCGTTTCTGAGATAGCGTCTCGTACTTTTTCTAAAGAGTGCTTTGCTTTTTCTTTGTTGGCAATCATAATGTTGACGTAAAGAGCGTCAATTAAGCTTAATTGGCCGATGCGAGAAGCGAGGGCTTCGGAACGATATTCCGTTTCTTCAGAGCTTGTATACAGGGAAACGTCTACATTTTGACTAAGTGGTGACTTTGGAAAGCCCGTGATGCCAATGGTTTTCGCACCGTGCTGCTTAGCCGTATTTAAAATGTTTAACGTATCTTTATTTGTACCTGAATGAGAGATAATGACCGCCACATCATGTTTCGTTAATTGGGATGCCGACATGAGCTGAAAGTGAGAGTCGATAAACGCAAACACTTCTGTACCCGTTCGAACAAATTTATGGTAAGCATCCATCGCGATAATAGCCGATCCACCCGTACCGTAAAAGTAGACTTTCTTTGCTTGCTGCAGGAGGCGAGTTGCTTTTTCAATCGCGTCTTTATCTAAAATTTGAAGCGTGTTTTCGAGCGTTCGAATATTTGAACGGAAAATTTTTTCAGCAATGACGCGTTCATTATCATCCTCAGTAATCTCTTCATGGATTTGCTGAATAGGCGTCATAATTTCAGCTGCTAAAGAAATTTTCATAGCTTGATAGCCTTTAAAGCCGATTCGTTTACAAAAGCGGAAAACCGTCGCATCCGCAACGTTTAGGTTATCAGCAACTTCATTAATGGTGCTATGAATAATATCTTCTGGGTGTTCTAAAATATAATTCGCGATTTTCTTTTCCTTATCGCTAAAGCGAGCATAATGAGACCGAATGTTTCCTAAGCAGTTTTGCGTCATAAACTAATTTCCTTTCAGAATATTTGTAAAGATAGTATAGCATAGAATAATTAACGAAAAAAATTTTCTTGTAATCGTTTGCGGTTATGAAAAAAATTTCGTATAATAGTGAATAGACAAGAAAATTTTTTTCTGGAGGACATACATCATGAAATTAGGTTTAGTAGGTTTAGGAAAAATGGGTTACAATTTAGCATTAAATTTGCGTGACCACAATCACAATGTCGTAGCATTCGACTTAAATAAAGAAGCAGTAACAAAAATGAATGGTGAAGGCGTAGAAGCGTTTGATTCATTAGAGCAAGTAATTGAAAAGCTACCATCTCCAAAAATTGTTTGGGTAATGGTTCCAGCAGGAGATGCAACAGAACAAACGCTAGTGCAACTTAAAGGTTTATTAAATGAAGGAGATATTGTAATTGACGGCGGTAACTCTAACTATAAAGAATCTGTACGTCGCGGAAACGACTTAAAAGAAAAAGGAATCTTCTTCTTTGACGTAGGTACAAGCGGTGGTATGGAAGGTGCTCGAAACGGAGCATGTACAATGATTGGTGGAGACAAAGAAGTATTCAGCACAATCGAGCCATTATTCCAAGATATCTGTGTAGAAAACGGCTACCTGTACGCTGGTGAATGCGGAAGTGGCCACTACTTAAAAATGGTTCATAACGGTATCGAATACGGCATGATGCAAGCAATTGCTGAAGGATTTGAAGTACTTGAGAAAAGCCAATTCGACTACGATTACGAAAAAGTAGCGCGCGTTTGGAACAACGGATCAGTTATTCGTTCATGGTTAATGGAACTAACGGAGAATGCGTTCTCGAAAGATCCAAAACTAGATGAAATTAGAGGGGTTATGCAATCTTCTGGTGAAGGGAAATGGACGGTTGAAGAAGCGCTTGATTTACAAGCACCAACACCTGTTATTGCACTATCCTTAATGATGCGCTATCGTTCATTAGAGGAAGATACGTTTACGGGGAAAGTAGTAGCGGCTCTTCGCAACGAGTTCGGAGGACATAGCACAGTTAAGAAATAATCAAACAAGGGGGAAAGCAGCATGAGCACCAAATATGCAATCGGAGTTGATATCGGTACGACAAGTACAAAGTCCGTTCTATTCTCAATAGATGGAACGGCTCTTTCACGAAAAGGAGTTGAGTATCCTTTATATGCACCCGTACCCGATGTAGCAGAGCAAGACCCGGAGGAAATTTTTCAAGCCGTCATTACAACAATTAAAGGCGTCATGAACGAAAGCAATGTGAATCCGGAAGATATTCTTTGCGTATCGTTTAGCTCTGCGATGCACAGCGTCATCGCAGTAGATGAAAACGGTAAGCCGATCACAAAGTGTATTACGTGGGCAGACAACAGAAGTGCGAAATGGGCAGAGAAGATTAAGAATGAGTGGAACGGACATGAAATTTACCTGCGTACCGGAACACCAATTCACCCGATGTCACCATTAGCAAAGCTGACGTGGCTATCTCATGAGCATACGGATATTGTGGAACAAGCTCATAAATTCATTTCAATTAAAGAATATGTGTTTTATAAGCTGTTTGGCGAATACGTAGTGGATTATTCAATTGCATCAGCTACAGGTATGTTTAACTTAAAAAACTTAAGCTGGGATGAGGAAGCGTTAAAGGTAAGCGGCGTATCAGCTGACAAATTATCAACGCCGGTATCAACGACACATTGTATGAAAGGGTTAAATCCAGATCTTGCAACCGAAATGAACCTTTTACCTACCACTTCATTTATTGTTGGAGCAAGTGACGGAGTGCTTTCAAACCTTGGTGTAAATGCGATTAAACCTGGAGTTGTAGCGGTAACAATCGGAACAAGCGGTGCCATTCGTGCCGTAACCGATCGTCCGGTTGTGGATCCAAAAGGTCGTATTTTCTGCTATGCGTTAACGGAAAACCACTGGGTAATTGGCGGTCCTGTGAACAATGGTGGAATGATCTTCAGATGGGCAAAAGAGCAGCTGGGTGCAGCCGAAGTAGAGACAGCTAAGCGCTTGGGGAAAGATCCGTATGAAATGCTAACAGATATTGCAAATACGGTGAAGCCAGGAGCGGATGGCCTGCTGTTCCATCCTTATTTATCTGGAGAAAGAGCGCCGCTTTGGGACGCGAATGCCAGAGGTTCATTCATTGGCCTTGGATTACACCATAAAAAAGAACATATGATTCGTGCGGTCTTAGAAGGTGTTATCTTTAACCTTTATACGGTTTTATTAGCACTTGAAGAGCTAATCGGTGAGCCGAAGCAAATTCAAGCAACAGGTGGCTTTGCTCGTTCACCACTATGGCGTCAAATGATGGCTGATATTTTTAACCAAGACGTATCGGTTCCTGAAAGCTTTGAAAGCTCTTGTCTAGGAGCAATCATTTTAGGTATGTACGGTTTAGGAGAAGTCGATTCTCTTGAAGTTGTTTCCGATATGGTCGGTGCAACGCATCACCATAAGCCAATTGAAGCTCATGTTTCCATTTATGAAGAGCTAACACCTATCTATATTCGCTTATCGCGTTTATTAGGTGAAGAATATGCCAATATCGCAAACTTTCAAAAGAAGCACGTAGAATAATAAAAGCGAGACTGAGACATAAGTAGTTCAGTCCTTACTATACCTGAACGATTGAGAGTTCATAACTTTTAATCGTTCAGGTTTTTTTGGTTGATTGTGAAAATAATGTTGGAAACAGGGTGGAATGGAGCGTAGGACACTCGACTCCTGCGGGAAAGAGAGGGAAAACTGAGATCCCGCAGCGCAGCGAGGAAGCTCAGGTTCCTCCCCGCGGAAAGCGAGTGACCGTAGCGCAATGGAACGAACGTGTTGAGACAAATCAAAGAGATGGGAACAGCTAGTGTTCGTCTTTTAGAAGCAATCATTTTGTTATGTCCCAAACTCATTAAAATATTATTTTTTTCTAAAATAAGGTTGAATTAAGAAAAATTTTTTCATATAATTTAAGTAGTTGATGAAATCGTTTTCTATTGAAAGATAATTGAAAGCGATAACAAGTTTAATAGTTTGGAAGCTTACAAGGCTTCGATTTATTTAAATGAAAAAAGAAACCGATTACATATCAAACAAGAGAGGCGGAATGAACATGGATACTTATTTACTACTGATGACTTTAGTATCAATTGTAATCGTTATCATAGGGGTGTCAGTATTTAAATGGCATGCGTTTATTAGCTTAACAGTAGCCAGCATCTTCTTAGCGGTTACGTCAGGGTTAGAATTAGATCAAATTGTAAAAGCTTACGAAACAGGAGTGGGCAGCGTACTTGGACACTTAGTTGGAATTTTAGCGCTTGGAACGATCCTTGGTAAGCTAATGGCTGACTCCGGAGCAGGTATGCAAGTGGCAGACTTCTTTGTTCGTTCATTTGGTACAAAGCGTTTACCGTGGGCGATGCTTATCGCAGGATTCATTATCGGAATTCCCGTTTTCTTTGAAGTTGGTATTTTAATTTTACTACCGCTCGTTATCTCAATTCATAAAACAACGAAACAAAATATTTTATTAATTGCTTTACCAGTTATCGCAGGTTTATCAATTGTACACGGATTGGTACCACCGCATCCAGGCGCACTAGCTGCCATTAGCATTTACGATGCAAACCTTGGACGCGTTCTTTTATACTCATTAATCGTTGCCATTCCAGCAGCTATTATTGCAGGACCCGTATACGCAAAGTGGATTCATAAGCGCGTTGTTCCACAAGGTGAGCCAGAACTTATTCGCGTAACAACTCTTTCAAAAGAATTACCTGGAACAGGGATCTCATTCTTTGTTATTTTGTTACCAGTTTTACTAATGATTTTATCAGCGGTTGCGCCGTACTTACCGTTAGGAAGTGGTCTTGAAAAGCTTCTAGTCTTTATCGGTAGCCCGCTAATCGCACTATTAATTGCGTGTTTTGTCGCTTTCTACTTCTTAGGTATGAAGCAAGGCATGACAAAAGAAACAATCAAAAAGCTATCAGAAGAGTGCTTGCTGCCAGTTGGTTCGATTATTTTAATCATCGGTGCAGGTGGAGGATTTAAAGAAGTCTTAATTGAAAGCGGTGTAGGAACAACAATCGCTCAAATGTCTGAGAACCTTTCACTATCACCACTTGTTCTAGCATTTATGATCGCAGGTCTCATTCGTATCGCAACCGGCTCAGCAACAGTAGCCCTCACAACAGCCGCAGGAATCGTATCACCGGTTATCGAGCATATGTCAGGCGTAAACCTAGAGCTTCTTGTTATCGCAACAGGCGCAGGTTCACTGATGTTCTCTCACGTTAACGATGCAGGTTTCTGGATGGTAAAAGAATACCTAGGCTTAACGGTAAAAGAAACGTTCCAAACGTGGACGGTACTTGAAACATTGCTTTCATTTATTGCGTTCGGTACGGTGCTTATCGTGAACCTAATTGTCTGATCTTGGAGCCCTCTTTCTACGTAGGAAGAGGGCTTTTGTGCTACATTAGAGAGGTAAAAGGTAAAGCGGGAAAAACATGCCACAGACGTTTCATGGAAAAGAGCTTTTAAAGGAGTTTAAGTGGTTTTCAAAACCGACTCATTTCGAATTAAACGAGCAGCACCTTGTCATGAAACCTAATGTCAATATGGATTTCTGGCAGCGAACGCACTACGGTTTTCAAGTAGATAACGGTCACTTTCTTTATAAAGAAGTATCTGGAGACTCTCAGCTTACAACGAAAGTACACACCAAGCCTCTAAATCGCTACGACCAGGCAGGGTTAATGGTGCGCGTCTCAAAGGATACGTGGATTAAATCGTCCGTTGAATACATTCCGAATGAATCAAACAAGCTAGGAGCAGTTGTCACCAATAACGGTTACTCAGACTGGTCTACGCAAGATTTTGAAGAGGATTAGTCGGCTCTTTACTTTCGAATGAAGAAAGTAGGGCAAGACTACTCACTTTATTATTCTGTTGACGGTGAGAAGTGGAAACAGCTGCGAATCGCGCATTTATTCGCAGAAGAAGAGACCATGCAAATCGGCATCTATGCCTGCAGTCCGCAGGGAGAAGGATACGAAGCTTCGTTTGAATTTGTTGAAATTCAGCAATAAAAAAAGCAGCGGGATGTCAAAAAGGGGTATAACCCTTTTGCAGCCGGCTGCTTTTTTCTTATGAAAAGCTGTCCATTAAAAATAAATAGAAGTGCTGTTGAAGAAGCATAGGGAGATCTTCTTCTGCAATCGTTTCTTTCGTTTTTTGACTGTTTTCTGTGATAATTAGCGTCAAATCAGAAAGCGTTTTGCGTCCTTCCTTTGTGGCAATTGTGACTAAGCGCTTATGTGTAAACGGTGAATCCGGTGACGTTTGGTTAAACTCACACATCGGCGCAAACTCGTGAAATTCTTTTGGTACCGTTGACACGCGGTGCAGCGTTTTCCACTGCTCGTCTTCAAAACGCTGAAGGTCATAGTGCTCTTCGTCTATTTGAAGCGCGCGGTACTCACCGCTAACGTCGCTAACGACTTCTCCTGAAAGGGGGACGGGTTTACGAACCGAATCGCCAAATCCAACGTCCACAAGATACGGTTCATCGTCTAGATGAACAAGGTTCGTCGCGTGACTGCCTTCAATCGTCCACGAGCCGTCGGGCTTTTTCACCGTTGCGCCTACGTAATGAGCATCATAGCCGATTTCGCGAAGCAGCCAGCCAAACAGCCCGTTTAACTCATAGCAAAAACCCCCGCGAAGATTGATCACCACTTTTTCAAAAATGCGCTCAAGGTCCGTAATAATTGGCGTCTTGCTGATCACGTCCAGGTTCTCAAACGGAATGTGAAGCATATGCTTTTCCTGTAAAAAAGCCAGGTTCTCAAGCGTTGGCTCAGCGGGACGCTTGGTCAAAAAGCGAGTAAAATAATAGTTACTATTCAAAGGAACATCCTCCTTTAGCTGAAAGCGTTCTATATCCGATAAAGAAAGTATTGACAACTCATCAGATTCATCCCTATAATAATATCAATACATACATCATATTACGACTTGTTAGCTCAGCGGGAGAGCACTTCCTTGACAGGGAACGGTCGCTAGTTCGAATCCCTCACAGGTAAAATTAATTTTAAATATGGGACATTAGCTCAGCGGGAGAGTACTTCGTTGACATCGAAGGGGTCACTGGTTCGAGTCCAGTATGTCCCATCCATATTTGATTTAACAACTGCATAAATTAAGCTTGTGAAAAGTACCGAAGTACTTCCATCAAGTTTTGACTGCAACACTCCGTTTATTTTGTTGAAAATACAAAATGAATGGGGTGTTTTTTGTTGTCTTTCGGCTATTTTGAGGATAAGGAAAAAGTGAAAAAAAGGCAGCCACACAAAAGGAAAGCTGAAAAGCATATCAAAAGAGAAACTTTAAAATCAATTTATGAGCGCTTTATGGAATTTAAAGTTAAACAAAATCTTCGAGCTGGTACACTAAATAAATTTGTCGTTACCTATAACAGCATTGAGAAATATCATGCAACTTACAGCGACCATCCATTTTATTTAGCTGACCTAACAACTGATTTTATTTCCGATTATGTTTATTGGCTAAAACATGATTGCGTAAAGTTTGAGGGTAACGCATATATGCCCGACAAAGCTAAAACAAAAGGACTTTCAGACGCTTCAATTGAAACTCGGCTAAAGAATTTAAAAACTTTTATGGCTTGGTGCATTAAAGAAGAGCTTATATTAAAAAATCCGTTTGACAAATTTGAGGGCTTCAAGAAGGACGAGCATACAATTGACATTCTGACTCGTGAAGAACTGAATCGCTTGTTAAAAGTGGCTAAAGACTACTCGAAAAAATCTTTCAAACATTATAGGGATTATTGCCTTTTACACGTTCTAATTGATTGTATGTTCCGTATAACCGAGGCTTTGTTGTTAGCTCCGTCAGATATTGACCATGTGAATAAAACTATTATCATTCGTCCTAACAACGCCAAATCACGTAAAGCTCGCATTGTACCATTGTCTAACAAGACCTATCGCCTGTTAGTGCAATTGTTGGAAGAAAACGAAGCATTTGAGGGTGAAGTGGACGATTTAATATTTTTGTCGCTATCAGGTCGTATGTTGAGCAAAAATAACGTCTTGAGGGATTTGAGGAAATATGCGGAGGAAGCTGGAATAACTAAAAGATTTTATCTGCATTTAATTCGCCATTCAACAGCAACACATTATTTAGAAAGTGGAGATATTGAAAGCTTGCGTAAAATCCTCGGTCATAGTGATTTACGCACCGTCTTAATTTATGCACATATGGCTGACAACACCGTTGTTGAAAAACATTCAGAACATGGATTCTTTTCAGCAAATAACACTACCAGCCGAAAACGTGATAACAAACGCAAATAGGTAGTTTAGAGCATCATTTAGCTGTGATAGTATAGTTAAGTTTACAAATAAAAAGAAATGCCTTCCCACAGTTTGGCGACCAGAGAAGGCATTTCACAAAAATTTAGCTGACTTCATTATAGCAAGTTTGCTGAATGAAGTCCAAAGGAGACCTATTACCAATGAACGGAATAATCAAACGCAGAAAAACATCGGACTATGCTCAAATCCATAATGGAGCATTACAAAATCTTGAAGATATTCGTAGTATCGGTTTAATCAGCCACTTAATGTCCTTGCCCGAAGGTTGGGAAATTAAAAAGATGCAGCTGTATCGGAAGTTCGGCAGAGGACCTATTACAAATGCAATTGCAGAGCTCGAAGCTAAAAAATATTGGGTAACTGTTCAGTATCGAGACGGTAAAAAGACTTTGTATTATTATCAAGTCAGTGACGTAGCTTTCACCGATAGTGAAGTTTTAAATATGATTCAAGAGGTAAATCAAGGTGGATTTAAAATAACGTCAGTATCGGAAAGCTTTGCACATTTAATTTCCATTGGTGAAAATCAACAATTGAAAACTGAAGACAATCTTACTGACGATTCTTCAATTGTCGGAAATGAACAATTGATGGTCAATAATTCATCTTCAATTGTTGAAAATCGACAACTAATAAATATATACAATAATAAAATAAATAGTAATAAAAAAAATAAGGATAAAGAAACATTGTTAATTAACAAGGACAATCCAGCTAAATTTAAAATTGTTTTAATCAGCGCCTGTAATGATTTTTATACCGAATTTGCACCTACGAGATGGAGTAAAAAGCAATGGATTACATTGGTTGAAAAATTTGTAAATGAGACGATTGAAGAAGGAAGGTATAAAAATATACCAGCAGATAAAATACAAGGTTATGCCTATCAGTCTATTAAAAATATGGCTTACAAGTTTGATTTAAAAAACGGTAGGATTGAGCGCAAGTTTCCGTTATTTAATTGGCTAGAATCCGATACAGATGAAGAAATGCCATATTAAAAAGCCACTCCTAAAAAGGAATGGCTAGTCAAGGTCTCCTTGCTTTGGGTCAAGGGCAGTGTGCTTGCTCTTCTCACAGAAATAAGTTCGTTATAGCCCAAAGTATTTCAATGATAGCAACGGGAATTTTTACATTAATTTTAATGTCAATTTCCAACATTGGGACGATTACACCTCTTTGACGAGGCAGTACTTAGAGCTACTAGCGCCCCTTGACAGGACATTTTCGTTCCAGACCTCATCGACTCTCATGGTGCAAGCACAACCATATTATACCATATAAAGTTATAAATCTACCAATTGAATATTAATATTCAAAAAGGAAAGGGTTGAAATTGTCGTGAAGAAAATCTTATTAATTACTACTGGTTCAATCGTTTTAGCTGGGGCAGTTGCTTATTATACATATCATTCAATGTCTAAAGAATCCGAATCTGTTTCAGTCGAGGAAACAGTCTCCGAAGAAAATGGCGAAGAAGTTATTGAAATCAAGGAAACAAATGGAGAGCCAGTTGAAGATGAATTTCCATCTGATATGACTGAATATGCTGTGCAAAATGCAATACATGGCATGAGTCACCAAAAAGTCAAAGCTGAGGACAAATGGGGATTTATTCCCCTTACTGCCGAACGTGTAACTAGATTGAAAGCTGTTGTGGAAGCCAACGAATACGAAGAAAAAGGTCTCTATCTTGATATTCTAAATCGCTGGGCGAATAATGACTTTTCAAGAGTTGACCACGACCATAACGCCATTTGGGAGCTACAAAACGGAACGATTGGCAGAGCTACTGGAATTTTGTCTGCTGAGAAAGAAAAAGCGTTTATCGAAGAACATTTCGATATAGAGTAAATATGGAATCTATATATCTTGTATATAGTCCAAAATCTGCTGAAATATAGAATCTATATTATATGTATATAGACGAAAACAGCCAATCGAATTAACGGATGGCTGTTTTCAACACAATATATTAAGTTGGGGTGTATATGGAATACGATACTATTATATTGTTTCGATTCAATTTGTAAGGAAGCTATGTAGTAAAATATGAATTTTATTTGTGATACCTTACTGCCATTTTTCACTTCAATACAATAGTTTCAAATATTCTTTGAGGTGAAAGCGATGTGTAAAAAATTAACATTTGAAGATGTAAGACCTGATTTGAAAAAATACTATAAGCCAGAATTGAATGATGGAAAGATCATGAGCGACTTTAAACCTGGGAGCAATAAAAAAATTGTTTTATGTTGTGATATTTGCGAGGAACAGCAAACAAGAATTGTATTTCAATATGGCAAGAAAAAGTGTGAATTTGCTTGTAAACATTGCAATTCTTTCGGGGTGAATTACGTTGACCTGCTTCAAGAGTGGGATTATGAAAAAAATAAAGTTAATCCATATATTGTTTCAAAACGCAGCATAGAAAAAGTTCATTGGAAATGCTCAAAAAATCATAAATGGGAAGCTACCATCAACAGTAGGACAAGTGGCACTAACTGCCCTATATGTTGTTATGTCAATGACAATAATTGTTTATCAAATCACATGGTGTCCAAAGAATGGCATTCAGGTAAAAATAAAATATCTATTAATGATCACTAGTGTTGCATTAATTTAAATTAACTATTAAAAAGACTCAAAATCTTCAATTTTATTATT
>NZ_JBXDLD010000004.1:0-28311 GCF_056820425.1 Priestia sp. KCTC 13724
CCCGTATCATACCAAGAGGGCTCTTTTTTGTTCAAGTCCCCGAAAATCCTTCTAACAGGAATGCTCCTTACTCAATAATATTTTCCAAACCATATACAAGCGTATCAATATTTATTACCGCTTCAACCGCGAGCTTCACGCCAGACATGAAGGACGCACGATTATACGAATCATGACGAATCTTTAATCCTTGTCCAAAGCCACCAAATAATACTTCCTGGTGAGCAATTAATCCTGGCAAGCGTACGCTATGAAGATGAATGCCGTCATATGTAGCTCCTCTTGCACCTGCTAAAATTTCTTTTTCCTCTGAGTGACCTTGCTTTTTCGTTTCACGAACTTCACTAATGAGCTCTGCTGTTTTTAACCCTGTTCCAGAAGGTGCGTCTAATTTTTGATCATGGTGAAGCTCAATAATTTCAACATCGTCAAAATATTTAGCTGCCATTTGAGAGAACTTCATCATTAAAATAGCACCAATCGCAAAGTTTGGAGCAATGATACAGCCAATTCCTTTTTCTTCTGCTAATTCTTTTAATTCCGCTAAATCTGCTTCGGAAAAACCTGTCGTTCCGACTACTGGACGGATGCCGTATTCTAACGCTTTTTTCGTATGTACTCTTCCAATTTCAGGCGTTGTTAAATCAACTAATACATCAGCTTCAACAGTTTGGAAGCATTTTTCAATATCTGTAAAGATAGGAGCTTGAACATTTGGCATTCCTTCTAAGTCGCTAATTAACTTCCCTTCATGAATACGATCAACAGCAGCTACTAATTCAAACGCTTCTGTTTCTTGAATTAGGGTCACAGCTTCTTTTCCCATTCTCCCACGAGGGCCTGCAAGTATAATTCGAGTTTTTTTCATGTTAATTCTCTCCTTGTTCATCAATTTTTGTCCAACGATCTTTATCCCGCGTATTAAATTTCTGCATAACGCGATTATGTGCTTCTTCTAAATCAATATTTAACGAATTGGCAAAGCAAATTAATACAAATAAAATATCGCCCATTTCTTCTTCAACTGTCCGCTCTGCTTCTGTTGTCTTTTTAGGCTTTTCTCCGTAATAATGATTAATTTCACGGGATAACTCTCCAACTTCTTCAGTCATACGAGCCAACATCGCCAAGGGGCTAAAGTAGCCTTCTTTAAACTGTCCAATATATTGATCAACTTCAGCCTGCATAACCTTCATTGATTTAGCTGCCATATGTCTTCACCTCTTTACCTTCTATGCCTCTCTCATTGCATAATAAGTATTTACCTTTTATTTTCTTGTACATTCAACTTCATATTATAACATCTCTTCCCTAAATTTCTTAATAGAAAAGTTTGATTAACAAACATTATAAATGAATAAAGCTATTCTCTTTAGCCGTGCATGATTCAATATTTAAACGTGTATGATACAAACAAAGCGCTTTGGACGGTTCATTTGGACGATGACATTTCTCTTATCCATTTAGTATGATAGGAAAGAATGTATTCATGTTTATAGAAGGAGGTTTTCTATTGTGAAAGGACTAAAGTTCAAGAATATCTTTTTTATTTTATTAGGTTCGGCTATTTTTGGATTTGGACTTGTGAATTTTAACATGCAAAACAACTTAGCAGAAGGCGGTTTTACTGGTATTACACTGCTTTTATACTTTTTATTTAACATCGACCCTTCCTATTCAAACTTAGTGCTTAATATTCCACTATTCTTTGTCGGATGGAAGCTGTTAGGACGAACCTCATTTTACTACACCATACTAGGCGTTATCAGCCTTTCTGTTTTCTTATGGATTTTTCAGCGCTTTCCAGTCGATATGCCTTTAAAAGATGATATGACGCTCGCAGCTCTATTTGCAGGTGTATTTATTGGAGTGGGGCTTGGAATTATTTTTAGATACGGAGGGACAACGGGTGGAGTTGATATTATCGCTCGTCTCGTTCAGAAATATATTGGATGGAACATGGGAAAAACAATGTTTTTATTCGATTTTCTTGTTATTATTACCTCTCTTATCTATTACCTAACCTATACAGAGGCAATGTATACGCTCGTAGCCGTATTTGTCGCTGCTAGAGTCATTGATTTTATTCAAGACGGAGCTTACGCTGCAAAAGGAGCAACCATTATCTCTGCTCGTAACGAAGAGATTTCAGCAAAAATCATGCAGGAAATGGATCGTGGAGTGACTATTTTAAAAGGCCAAGGATCCTATTCTAAACAAGAAACTAACGTATTGTACTGTGTTGTAAGTAAAAATGAAGTCTTTCGATTAAAACAGGTCATCACTTCTGTTGACCCATACGCGTTTGTAGCGGTGAGTGACGTTCACGATGTACTAGGTGAGGGTTTTACATTGGATGAAAATAAAAAGCCGTTAGAACGTTAAATCGTACATACAAAATGAGGGTGGGACATAACAAAACAAATTTCCAAAAAGACGAACACTCGCTTTTCTCACCTCTTTACGTTGTCAGAACAAGTTTATTCCATTGCGCTACGGCCACTCGCTTTCCGCGGGGAGGAACCTGGGCTTCCTCTCTTTCCCGCAGGAGTCGAGTGTCCTACGCTCCATTCCATCCTGTTTTCACAATCAACAAAAAACCTGAACGATTAAAAGTGAAGAACTCTCAACCGTTCAGGTTTAATATTGGCTGAATTACTTATGTCCCAGCCTCATTTCAATTAATCTTCGTTGTTCATTCCTGTGTAAATTAAGATTAAACGCACAAGCTCTAGTACTGCAACCGCTGCTGCTGCAACGTATGTTAAAGCTGCTGCGTTTAGTACTTTTCGCGTCTCACGCTCTTCGTCGTTGCGAATTACACCGCTTGATACGAGAAGGTTCATCGCGCGATTTGAGGCGTTAAACTCAACTGGAAGCGTTACGACCTGGAATAAAACTGCTGCTGCCATAAACACAATCCCTAGCAACAATAGGCCGCTCATCTGAGCAAAGATACCAATCATGATTAAAATCCATGAAAAGTTTGATCCGATGTTAGCTACTGGTACTAAGGCATGACGCATGCGTAAGAACGAATAGTTTTCATCGTCTTGAATTGCGTGCCCTACTTCATGGGCTGCTACCGCTGCGCCTGCTACAGATGTTCCGAAGTAGTTATCTTCAGATAATCGTACTACTTTTGAACGTGGATCGTAGTGGTCAGACAACACGCCGCGAACTGGCTCAACTTGAACGTTGTACAAGCCGTTTTCGTCCAAGATACGTCGTGCCACTTCAGCACCTGTCATTCCAGAAGAACTGCTTACTTTTGAATATTTTTTATAAGCACTTTTCACTTTAAACTGTGCCCAAATCGGCACTAAAATAATGATGAGAAAATAAACCAAAAACCCCATATGCACACTCCTTTACTTGTATGGTTGGTACATTTTTATTTTAGACAATTCGAATATGTCCGTCAATCATTTCGCTCCGGCTCAGCCTTGCGAACACGCTCTGCTCGATACTTACGAAAACCAACATACGATAAAGTAAATACAATAATACTTCCTGTCGTAATCATGACCCATATAAGTGATGGATCTACCTTATCTTCTTTTAAAAGTTCAAACAGAGACTGAAAATCTTCTTCTGCTGCTACTAATTCTTGTGAAGACATCACCATTGCATCATCTTGCTTTAAATCTTCAATATGCTGTTCAACACGTTCAATATCCTTATCATCAACATCGACTTGAACACTTGGAGAAATCAATTCATAGGCTTGTAGTAAACTTTGGAGCTCTTCTTGATACTGCCCATCTTCACCTTTTGATATACTCATTTTCATATCTTGAAACGTGGTAATAACTTCTTTTTCCATTTCTGTCCAAAGAGGTTGGTATTCACTTGATAAAGCATCAACTAGTAACCGAAACTGTAATGCTGTATTTACAGGGTCACTATTTTCA
This sequence comes from Priestia sp. KCTC 13724, assembly GCF_056820425.1. Lineage (NCBI taxonomy): Bacteria > Bacillati > Bacillota > Bacilli > Caryophanales > Bacillaceae > Priestia > Priestia sp. KCTC 13724. Next base: position 3,915 of record NZ_JBXDLD010000004.1, read on the forward strand.
TCGTCCAGTGCTCTTTCAACATTTTGAGCTGTTACTACCAGCACTTGATACTCTTTAGTGGATAAATCTAAATCATGTATATTTACGCTTGAAACTTCATGTGAAAATTGTTTCATTAAATCACGCGCTTCATCATATTTTTCCTGCTGAGCAAGGTCTAATGTTTCATCAGCAAGTTCATTTAACTTATCCCAAGATTGCTGTGTAGCCGCATTAACTGATGTTGTTAATAGTAAAAAAATAAGCATGGCGATGACAGATATTTTCTTGTTCATTCTTGTCCCTCCTCTAGCTTCTATTAGAAACTTATGAGGAATAGGACAAGAGTAGACCTATTAAATCCCTACTTCAAAGGGGTAATAAAGTTTTGCGTATAAAACTTTTCATACACGCCAACACCAAGATGCGTAAAATCATTATTTAAAAGCGCCTTACGGTGACCTTCACTATTTAACCAGCCTTCAACCGCAGCAGGACCATCCGTATAGTTAGATGCAATGTTTTCACCAGCTGTTCGATACAAGACGTCTCCTTTTTGCAGACGATTTCTTAAATCTCCTTGAACTGGAGACTCATGAGCAAAATATTCTAAATCGCTCATTTCTTTGCTGTGTAAATAAGCTACTTTCGCCGTATCTTCATCCCACGATAATGCCTCTTTTCCATGGCGCTTTCTAATAACGTTCGTCAAGTCGATAATTTGTTGAGAAGCTCCATCTTCAATCTCTTTCCACTCTTCTTGAGAAAGTGATGGTACTTCAGGGAAACTCCCTCTATACATTACTTCATACGGCTTTTGCTTCATTAAAGTTTCACTATCCATGACGCGGATACTTGATAATGTATTTAAAAATTGATCAAAATAAAGCTGGATATATACATCATCATACTTTACTAATGGGCGCATTTTTAAATCTTCGTCATTGAGTTGAAAACGATAATAATCGAGCCCTTCTCTCAATTCAACTTCTCGCTCAATTTTAACAGCTTTGGCTACTTCAGATTGAGATTGACCAATCACAAATGGTGCGGTATTTACGTTTTGACCAATAGAATACACGCTCACCACTCGGTCACCATCTATCCCTACCTGCATGTAGGAATGATCATCGGTTTTATACACCCACCAATCATATCCGTAAGCAGAAGGATCAACACGGGTTGGTTCTCCATACATTCCCATGACTTGTTCAGGATGTAGACCAATCAAATCAATAACGTTTTCCCCTTCTATTTCTGGTGCAGCCGTTTCAACCGCACGGTCATTTATAGTCTCATTATTTGAAACCTCTTCCTTTGCTGATTCATTTACATACTGCTCCAATAAAGGGATATATTCATCAGCGTATACAAATGCAACGATTAACACGAGAACAAATATAACTTTTTTCAGCGTCAGTTCCTCTCCTTACATCTTCAAGAGTTCGTATAGTTATTATACATGTAATGACGTGAAAATAGCCAATAAAAAAGCTATCACACCCTTTGGTGGCGATAGCTTTTCCTGTATTAATGAAGTTGATCGGAAATACGAGAAAGAGCTTGACCAGCTTGTTCATCTGTAAAGCGATACGTAGATAAATCTCCTAAAGCGACAACGCCAATAAGCTTGTTTCCTTCTACAACTGGAAGCCTTCTGATTTGATGATTGGCCATAATTTCCACAGCTTCTTCTACCGTTGATTCGCCCGATACCGTTACTAGTTTATCACTCATTACGTCGGTTACTTTACTGGAATTGGGCTTCTTTTCAGCAATACCTCGAATAACTAAGTCTCGATCAGTTATTAATCCAATTAATCGGTCTTGATCAACAATTGGAATACTACCAACGTTTAATTCTTTCATCTTTAATGCAACTTCGTATACATTATCTAACGTGGTACACGTTTCAACGTCTGTTGTCATTACATCACGAACACATTTCATAGAATCTCCTCCTTTACATTCAACGTTATTTTGACCGTTTTTCAAAAAATCTTTCACGTTATTTACAATTTCTTGGTCTTTTCAACTGAAAATCCGGATAAACATTGCAAGTTTTATCCAGTCATACTATGATGAAAATGGGAGAAACATTTGGTTTAAAGGGGGAACTGTAATGAAACTAGAAGATATGGATTTTACTGATGTAAGAGTTGATTTAGAGCATGCCGATGAGATTATGAGCCGATTTGGACTAGTGCGAGCTGGACAGTGGGATTACGAGCGGGTAACATATGATCGCAAGTTTGAAATTCAGCACCATACCTTTTATTTACGCGTACAAGGATATGCTGCTGAAGGGGACATTGGCGGCAGGCATGCGTTGATTCAATTTATGACGCCTCTGCTTGGTAAACACTATTATCCGCACGGCGTAGAATATGGAGAAGAAGAAAATTTCCCTTCTACACTGGTTGATCAATGCAAGCGAATTTTAAGCCAAATTCATTCCGAACTTCAAAGCGTTCAGGCTTCCTAATAAAAAGAGTGCTTACAATCCTGTAAGCACTCTTTTTATTGAGAAGAAATCGGAGATGAAGCATCATAACCTGCATCAAGTTCCATTTCCTGCTTCTTATCTTTTTCACGCTCTTTCTTCGCCCACCGGAAAAAGGTGTAGCCAAGAATAATCCCATATACAATCTCTTGAATAATTTTCATGATGACTCCCCCAAGCTGCTGGTCTTCTACCGGAGGCAATACGTTAAACATTTCTGGGGCTAATGCGCCCATCGCTTGAATAACATCCGGGGATACGCAAAGGGCTAAAGCATTCACCCACGCCTGCGAATCAGTATACGTGGCATATAGCGACGTATCAGCAAATATAATTAACGCACAAGCAGGCGTTAACAACATCCCATCAGCAAAAATGTAGCCAATTTTTTTCACACCGTTTAACGTCTGATACTCCTCCAGCTTGTTTAAAAGTGGCCACCACATGCAAAAAGAAGCTATAAACAGCAAAATGCTAATAATTGCGTGAAGCGTTATATCTGTCTTCACAGTGTCAAACACAAGCGGTATATGATAAAGAGAGAATAATCCGTTAAAGACAAGTAAAGCAATGAGCGGCTTTGTTAAAAAGTGAAACACTGGCTTAATGCCTTTTTGATGAATCAGTAATCGCGCCATCCACGGCGGTGTTCCCAGAATAAGTAAAGGTGGAATAGCTAAATAAACCAGCGCCATTTGGGCCATATGTGCACTAAACATCAAGTGCCCTAGTAAATCTAGCGGACCGCCTTTGCATATGTATAGCAGCGCCATTCCAAATACAAAAAACGCTTTTGTTTTACGATCAACTTCTTTACTTCCTTCAATTTTATATCGATACGGACCTGTGAACAATAAATAAACAACTGTCACCGCACAAATAACGAAGAAAAAATATGGACTCCATAACGCTTCGAATCCAAACATTCTTAAATTATCAATCACAATCCGTCCCTCCTTTACTCAATTGCGAATAGTACATGCTTGAAAAGAGCTAGCAAGCGCTAGCTCTTCTTTACTTACCACCAAATAATTGTAACAAATGCCCAAACTGTTATAAGTGCTACAAGCACTCCTGAATATAGAAACATCGTTGGCACTTCATGTCCTTTATGATTCATATGCATAAAGTAATAAAGCTGAAAGATAACTTGCACAACTGCTAACAAAATAATAACTGGTACGGTAAACCATCCGCTAAAGCTATCGCTCCATACGGCAAAAAAAGCTATGAGCGTAAGGAAAATCATTAACGCAAACGAGATTAACTGCATTCGCATGTCTTCAGCGTTTTTCTTCTTACGATACTGTAAGTCTACCTTTGGGTTACCTGTGTCAGAATGATTTGTTGTCATCTCTTCATCCCACCATTCCCATTAAGTATACAACTGTAAAAATAAACACCCATACAACATCAATGAAATGCCAGTATAAGCTTGCTACATAAAATTTTGGCGCATTGTATAGACTTAAGCCACGCTTTGAGTTACGGATAAGCAATGAGCCAATCCACAATAATCCAAACGTTACGTGCGCTCCGTGCGTTCCTACCAAGGCATAAAATGCAGATCCAAACGCACTGCTCGTAAACGTATGGCCTTCATGAACATAATGCTTAAACTCATAAATCTCTAATAGTAAGAAAGCGAACCCTAACAGCCAAGTAATCCACATCCAAAGCTGCATCTTCTTATAGTTAAAGTTCTTCATATGATACATTGCATATACGCTTGTTAATGAACTTGTTAATAAAATCATTGTGGCAATAAATACAAGCGTAATATCAAATAATTCTTCTGCTTTTGGGCCTGTATGCGTTGAATTTCTCAACGCTAAATACGTTGCAAACAACGAAGCAAAAAGTACGGTTTCTCCCCCAAGAAAAAGCCAAAATCCTATGAACTTATTTTTCCCTTCAAGGGTTGATTTCTCAGGCGAATCTGGAAAAGTTTCAGGCGTTAATTTTTGTTCTGCTTCCATCTTTATTTCGCCTCCTCATCAAGCAAATCTTCTTTATGAATATGATAGCCATGATCATCAATCCACGAACGGAAGAACATGGAGATAAAGGTAATCACTAATCCTATAATTCCAACTAGATCTCCCCAGCCATGGTCATTGCGGAACAAAAAGCCAAATGCTGAAACAAACAGACCAAGAGAAATAATAAACGGAATGATTGATGAGTTTGGCATATGAATATCACCAAGCGGCTCAGCAGGCGTAATGCCCTCTTTGTTTCCGGCACGTTTTTCTAACCAGAATGTGTCTAATCCACGCACAAGCGGCGTTTGTTTAAAGTTATATTCTGGAGGCGGTGATGAAATCGCCCACTCCAGCGTACGACCTTCTCCCCACGCATCGCCTTCTGCTTTTGGTCCATTGATGCTTGTTTTGATGACGTTAATAATCAGTACAATGGTTGCCAAGGCCATAAAAATGGCTCCAGCTGAGCTGATTGCATTTCCAAGATCCAAACCCTGTCCTGGTAAAAAAGTTGCTACACGACGAGGCATACCCATTAAACCTAAGAAATGTTGAATAAAGAACGTTAAGTGGAAACCGATAAAAAACAGCCAAAACGTAATCTTGCTAAGCGTTTCATTAAGCATACGCCCAAACATTTTCGGCCACCAAAACGTGACTCCTGCAAATAGAGCGTACACAACTCCACCTACAATAACGTAGTGAAAGTGAGCAACAACGAAATACGTATCATGGAACTGATAGTCTGCTGGTGCCGCAGCAAGCATAACACCTGTTACACCACCGATAACAAACGATGGAATAAACGCTACAGAGTACAGCATTGGTGATGTAAATTCAATGCTTCCTCCCCAAAGTGTAAACAACCAGTTAAAAATCTTAATTCCTGTCGGTACAGCAATTGCCATCGTCGCTACTGCGAAAATTGCGTTTGCGATTGGTCCAAGGCCTGTTGTAAACATATGGTGAGCCCAAACCATGAATCCTAAAAACCCAATCAGCACTGTTGCAAATACCATAGAAGAGTATCCGAACAGTCTTTTTCTTGCAAACGTCGGTAAAATTTCTGAAAAAACTCCAAAGGCCGGTAAGATTAGTATGTATACTTCTGGATGTCCGAAAATCCAAAATAAGTGTTCCCAAATAATTGTGTTTCCACCCATCGTTGGATCAAAGAAATTCCCACCAAACAAGCGATCAAAAATCATTAAAAATAATCCAACAGTTAAAGCAGGAAATGCAAATAAAATAAGTGCTGATGCCACAAACGTAGTCCACGTAAAGAGGGGCATTCTCATGTAAGTCATACCAGGTGCTCTCATGTTAATAATTGTAACAAGAAAGTTAATACCCGCAATCAGCGTTCCAGCACCGGAAATTTGCAGACCTAATGCGTAAAAATCAATTCCGTGTGTAGGCGATGCTAGTGATAGTGAAGCGTATGATGTCCAGCCTGCATCAGGTGCTCCACCTCCTATAAACCAGCTTAAGTTTAGAAACAATCCACCAAAAGCAAATAGCCAAAAGCCAAGTGCGTTTAAAAATGGAAACGCTACGTCACGAGCGCCAATTTGAAGTGGCACAACTGCGTTCATTAGCGCAAACAACAGCGGCATAGCTGCTAAGAAAATCATTGTTGTGCCGTGCATTGTTAAGATTTCATTATATGTTCCCATCGCGACAAAGTTATTTTCAGGAATAGCCAGTTGAATTCGAATAAAAAGTGCTTCGATTCCTCCAACTATGAAGAAAAAACCTCCCGCAATTAAATACAAAATGGCGATTTTTTTATGGTCAACGGTTGTTAAATAGTCCCATATTGTCGCCCCTATACCCCTTTTTTGAGTGAGCGTACTCATAGCTAGACCTCCCCTTTTGAAAGCTAATTACCGTTTATTTTTCTTTCAGCTCCAATAAATACTCGGTTAGCTGATCGACTTGTTCATCTGTTAAGTCAGGATATGTATTACTCATTTTGTTTCCTGGCTTAATTTCTTCAGGGTTTTTGAGCCATTGTTTTAAATTTTCTTCATTATGTTCTAAAACACCTGCAATACGCTCACGATCTGCAAATCCAGCTAGATTTGGAGCCTGACGCGCTTGTTCTGGTCGACCATCCTGCGCTTCAACAGCGTGACAGCCAATACAGCTTTCTGTAAAGATTTCCTCTCCCGCTTTTGCTGAAGCTGTCGATACGTCTGGTTTTACATCTTTAATATCGCTAACCCATGTATCAAACTCTTCACTTGGAAGGGCTTTAACTTTGAAATCCATATAGGCGTGAGATGGACCACATAGCTCTGCACACTTCCCATAAAAAAGACCGTTAGCGCTTTCAGCCTTTTCTGAATCAAACACAAGCCAAAACTTGTTCTCATTCTCTGTATTCGTATCTACTTTTCCGCCCACTGAAGGAATCCAAAAGGAGTGTTTGACATCTGAGGCTTTCACGTTAAAATACACTTTTGTATCTGTTGGTACAACAAGATCTTGGGATGTAATGATTTTTTGGTTTGGGTATTCAAACTCCCACCAATACAAGTTAGCTCTTACATTGACGACAATTGCGTCTTCCTTTTCCATTCCTTTCACATCAGCTAATTTAAACGTATCAGCTACTGTGGGAACTGCTAGGATGACAAGTAGAATAATAGGAATAACAGTCCAAAGAATTTCTAACTTGTGGTTTCCTTCTACTTGTTTTGGAATCACATCTTCCTCACCTTTGCGGCGTTTAAAACGCACAACTACATACACAAAGATGATTGCAACAACAATAATTACAAGAACCATAATTGCTGTACTAAGCAGCATAAGTGAATACTGCTTTTCTGCCACTTCACCTGCAGGACGAAGCGTTGATAAAAAAGGCTCTCCGCAGCCAGCTAATAGCACGGCTACCAGACTAAACAACGATAAAACACGAAAGTTTAATCGCCATTTTCTCATAGCTTTTTCAACCTCTCTTTCATGGACGTGATTTTCTTATTCATAACAGAAGCTGCTATGAATAAACTTTCTTCCTTCTATGATAAATTCTAGATTAGAAGAAATCCCCTGTATTTAAATTTTTATGTAGGACTACGGTGTCTAGGAGCTCGTTACGCAAAATAGATGACTTTTTAGCGGCCTCTTTAGGTAAGCATATGTTGTTGAAGCAGTGGTATGAAGAATCCGTTTACAGTTTTGACATCACAAAAATCATCTATTCACAAATATTTCACATTTGTTTTAGATTTCTGAAATCTTACAGCCTGATGCATGAACATGTAAAGATGTAAATTACTATATTTCTCCTGTTTATTAAAGCATATTTTGGAAAGTTTATGTGAAATTTTTTTGAAACAAATATGGATTTTTTTTGTCACCTTGTACAAAACCCTATCTTATACTTGATTATTGTATACTATTATAAGTAGAATAAGGTGTTGTATCTTGTCGAATGAGTTTAATAACTTATCTTTCTAGCAATACAACCTTACACTTTCTACCATTATAACAAATGAATACATGCTTATGGGATTTTATTCGAACTTTTTCAACGAAACCTTAAACTAGTAAGTCATGTACTTCCATTCGTCTTCCTGTCTAAAGGAAACGTTTAGCGGACTAATTATCATACTTTAGGAAGGTGAATACATTGAAACGTGGATTAAAAGGGCTTTCTGTTATTGTAACGTTAGCAATGCTCCTGATTTTACTTGGGGGAGCACTTGTAACCAAAACTGGATCAGGAGATGGCTGTGGCGACTCTTGGCCTCTATGTAACGGTGAATTGATTCCCAGCAACATAACATTTGAACTCGTCATTGAACTTAGTCACAGACTTGTATCAGGTGCTTCAGGCATCTTAGTACTTTTACTCTGTGTGTGGGCTTGGATTGCACTAGGACATATTCGTGAAGTAAGACCACTTGCTTTTATCTCGTTTTTCTTCTTAGTGCTACAAGCGTTAATCGGTGCTGCTGCGGTTATGTGGGGACAATCAGATGCCGTACTTGCACTACATTTTGGAATTTCACTTATTTCATTTGCATCTGTTCTCCTATTAACTCTCATCATTTTTGAGGTAGATAAGAAGTTTGATGCTGATAGCGTCGTCATTGGTTCAACGATGAAAAAACATATTTATGGATCTATTCTTTATACGTACGTTGTCGTCTATACAGGAGCGCTAGTACGCCATAAAGAAGCAAGCTTAGCTTGTCCCGATATTCCGTTCTGTTCCAATGCAGCTGGCTGGTTACCAGGTGATATTAACCAATGGATTCAAATGGGACACCGAACTGCTGCAACCTTAATTTTCGTTTGGATTTTAATTGCGTTTATTCACGCGTTTAAGCACTACCGTGACCAGAAGAATATTTATTATAGTTGGCTAATTGCTTTAGTGTTAGTAACAATGCAGGCCATTTCAGGTATGTTAGTTGTTGTTACTCGCCTAAACTTAGGACTAGCTTTAGCCCACGCACTAATTATTTCTCTATTATTTGGGGTCTTAAGCTACTTGACACTTCTTGCTACTCGCAGTAAAAGAACAAAATAAAAAGTACGAGCAGACATTCTGCTCGTACTTTTTTTAGCTTTCGAATTCAACAAGTAAGTCTCCAGGTTGAATAGCGTCTCCGCTTCCTACATGAATATTTTTCACAACACCATCAAATGGTGCCTGCACCGTTGTTTCCATTTTCATTGCTTCTGTAATCATGAGATGATCACCTTTGGATACTTTATCGCCTTTTTCAACGATAACGCGAATGACCGTTCCAGGCATAGACGCTCCAATTTGATTTGGATTTGTTAGATCTGCCTTCATCTTTGATACAACCGTCGTCTTCACGCTTTCGTCTTTAATGACTACTTCACGAGGTTGACCATTTAGTTCAAAGTAAATTGTACGATTACCGTCAGCTTGTGCTTCTCCAATTGATACAAGGCGAACGATTAACGTTTTCCCTTTTTCAATCTCAATTTCAGCTTCTTCTCCAAGACGCATTCCATATAAGAAAGTAGCCGTATCAAGTACCGAAATGTCACCATATTGCTCAACCGCTTTGTGATAATCCATAAATACTTTTGGATATAAAGCATATGCCAAGGCATCAAAGCTTGTAACTTGACGTCCTAACTCGTGGAATAGCTTTTCCTTAAGAGCATTAAAATCAACATCTTCTAACAGCTCACCCGGACGCACCGTAATTGGCTTTTTACCTTTTAAAATAATTCGTTGAAGCTTTTCAGGGAATCCACCGTGTGGTTGACCTAAATAGCCCTCAAATAGTTCAATAACTGAATCAGGGAAGTCTAATGATTCACCACGTTCAAATAGCGTTTCTTCCGTTAAATTGTTTTGAACCATAAACAGCGCCATGTCCCCTACCACTTTGGAAGAAGGCGTTACTTTGACAATGTCACCAAATAACTCATTCACACGTGAATACATGTCTTTTACTTCATCCCAGCGGTTTCCAAGACCAACTGCTTTCGCCTGCTGTTGAAGGTTGCTATATTGACCACCCGGCATTTCATGAACATAAACTTCCGTATGCGGAGCATTCATGCCACTTTCAAAGTCTTGGTAGTACTTGCGTACATCTTCCCAATAGTAAGATAGCTGTTCAAGGTTTTGAATGTCCAGCTTCGGCTTACGCTCGGTCCCTTCTAAAGCATAATATAATGAATTGGCGCTTGGTTGCGACGTTAAGCCTGCCATTGCGCTTACTGCTACGTCCACAATATCAACGCCTGCTTCAATTGCTTTGGCATATGTTAGAATGCCGTTTCCGCTTGTATCATGCGTATGAAGATGAATTGGAATATCCACCGTTTCTTTTAATGCAGACACTAAGTCATAAGCAGCTTGAGGCTTTAATAATCCTGCCATATCCTTGATTCCTAAAATATGTGCCCCGGATTGCTCTAATTCTTTCGCAAGGTTTTTGTAGTACGTTAAGTCATATTTGCGGCGAGATGGATCTAAAATATCTCCCGTATAGCACATTGCTGCTTCGGCAATCTTACCTGTTTGTCGTACGGAATCAATGGCTAACGTCATACCCTCAACCCAGTTTAAGCTATCAAAAATTCGGAACACGTCAATTCCAGCATATGCTGATTTCTCAACAAATTCTTTAATTACGTTATCCGGATAGTTTTTATACCCTACGGCGTTTGATGCACGAAGAAGCATTTGGAATAAGACATTTGGCGCCTCTTGGCGTAGCGTTAACAAACGATCCCAAGGATCTTCTTTCAAAAAGCGATACGCTACATCAAACGTCGCTCCTCCCCACATTTCAAGAGAAAACAAATCCGGTAATAGTCTTGCTGTTGGATTAGCAATTTGTTTTAAATCATTCGTACGTACACGCGTTGCTAGTAAAGACTGATGCCCATCTCGGAATGTTGTGTCTGTTAAAAGAACTTCTTTACGCTCTTTTACCCAGTTAACAAGCCCTTCAGCACCCTGTTCATCTAAAATTTGCTTCGTTCCATTTGGCACTGGCGTTGATAAATCTAGCTGAGGAACGCGAGGTTTTGTGAAAATTGGTTTTTTCTTTTCAGCTACCCCAGGGAAACCATTAACCGTTACGTTTCCAATGTATGTTAGCATTTTAGTACCACGGTCTTTACGCTTAGGAAATACAAATAGCTCTGGCGTAGTATCGATAAAGGACGTATTATACGCTCCCGTTAAGAACTTTTCATGCTTTACCACGTTCTCAAGGAACGGAATGTTTGTTTTAATACCACGAATTCGAAATTCTTTTAAGTTACGAACCATTTTGGACGCCGCTTGATCAAACGTTAAGGCCCACGTTGTTACTTTTACAAGAAGAGAATCATAGTAAGGCGTGATGACTGCTCCTTGGAAGCTGTTGCCCGTGTCAAGACGCACGCCAAAGCCACCGCCTGAACGGTACGCCATAATCTTACCCGTATCTGGCATAAAGTTGTTTAGTGGATCTTCTGTTGTTACACGAGATTGAATAGCATAACCATGCGTGATAATCTCTTCTTGCTTCGGTATTGCAACAACATTACTATGAAGGTCATAGCCATCCGCAATTAGAATTTGAGATTGAACGATATCAACACCTGTAATCATTTCTGTAATTGTGTGCTCCACCTGTACGCGAGGGTTTACTTCAATAAAGTAAAACTCTTTACCTGATACTAAGAACTCTACAGTACCCGCATTTATGTAGTTTACATTATCCATCAGCTGTACCGCAGCATCACAAATTTGATCACGCAGCTCTTCGCTTAGCGACAAGCTTGGTGCAACTTCTACTACCTTTTGGTGACGACGCTGTACTGAACAATCACGCTCATACAAATGAACAACATTTCCACTGTGATCTCCTAAAATTTGAACTTCAATATGCTTTGGGTTTTCAACAAGCTTTTCGACATATACCTCGTCGCTTCCAAAGGCTGCTTTTGCTTCAGACTTAGCACGTTCATACGATTCCGCTAGGCTTGCTTCATTGCGAACGACGCGCATGCCACGACCGCCTCCACCTAACGCCGCTTTAATCATGAGGGGGTACCCGTGCTGTGCAGCAAATTCTTTTGCTTCATCTAATGAATCAATTGGTCCATCCGTTCCTGGAATGACAGGGATATTAGCTTGAATTGCTTGATGACGAGCTTTTACTTTATCTCCAAACATATCTAAATGCTTAGACTTTGGCCCAATAAAAATAATGCCCTCTTCTTCACAACGTTTCGCAAATTGGATATTTTCTGACAAAAAACCATAGCCAGGGTGTATTGCGTCAACATCATGTAGCTTTGCCGTTTTAATAATATCTTCGATGTCTAAATATGCATCGATTGGTTTTTTGCCCACACCAACCAAATACGCTTCATCTGCTTTGTATCGATGATAGGAACCTGCATCTTCTTTTGAATAAATTGCCACCGTTCGAATATTTAGCTCCGTACAAGCTCGAAATACTCGAATTGCGATTTCTCCACGATTTGCAACTAGTACTTTTTTTATTTTTTTAGTTACCAGACTCACATCGAATTCTCCCTTCAATCTTTATATAAACTTCAATATATAGCAAAATTGGATAAAAGAAAAGCAAAAATGAACGGAAAGTTATAAATTAACCGTTCATTTTTGCTTTTTTGAGATGATATATATACCCGAATGTTAAGATAAGTCAGGATTAGCATTATTCGGATAAGAAACAACGTTATTCGCTTTTTTGCTGCTTTTTTCTTGATAGTTCACAAAGAACGAAATATTAACAACAATCCCCATGGCAATCATTAAACTTAGCAGTGATGATCCACCGTAACTAATAAACGGAAGCGTTACGCCGGTAATCGGAATAAGACCGGTTAAGCCACCCAGATTAATAAACGCTTGAATTCCAAGCATGGTCGCTACACCTATGCAAATAAGGCTAGCAAAAGGGTCCTTTGAGCGTTTGGCAAGTGTCAGAATGCGATAGATTAAAAAGCCTAGTAAACCTAAAACGAGAAATACGCCAAAGAATCCAAGTTCTTCTGCAATAACCGCCATAATAAAGTCGGTATGTGACTCTGGAAGATAGCCATACTTCTGCACGCTTTCACCAAGTCCAAGCCCTTTTAACCCTCCAGAACCGATAGCTAAGTAAGAGTTTACAAGCTGATATCCTTCACCTTGTGCGTATTTAAAAGGGTCCGATGCTCCTGTAAAACGTCCGATACGATTTTCAGTCACTTGCCCTGTTAATACACCAATCGTTCCCATAATGGTCAGCATGACAAGCCCTAATAAAATAAGCTTAAAAAATGTTTTTCGAGATATTCCCGAACATAGCATGATTGCAACTGCTATCATTAAAATAATGAGGCCTGTCCCAAGGTCTGGTTGAATCGCTACGAATATAAAGATACCCATTGTTAACCCAATTGGCCCAATAAAAGCACGCTTAATATCATTTATGTATTCTTGACGTTTTCCTAACACAAGCGCTAAATATAAAATAACCGTTAACTTTGCAAACTCAGCGGGCTGCAAGCTTGCTCCAGCTAACTTTAGCCAACTTTGAGCGCCTCCTGCCGTATGCCCCATTAAAAACACAAGCCCTAAAAGACCAAATGTACCAAGTACAGCTATAGGTAACAGCTTTTGATATAGCTTGTACGGGAATAAAATGGTTGCTAAAAATACGAATCCAGCAATGATAAGCCAACCTTTTTGTTTGCCATAGAAAAAATCGCTATCCTGCCCATACCGCGTAATACTCGTAATCATGCTGGAGCTATATACCATTACAAGGCCAATTGTACAAAGCAACGCAATGGTAATAATGATAGAATAATCATAGTGCTTAAAGATTTTTTTTAGCATAAACCTCTTCCTTTAAACGTTAATAAGTGATGCCTTTACTCATTTTACTATACATTATCTACTTTCGCTTTTCTCACGTAAGAATGTAAACGAGCTGTAACAAAAAACTCAAACTATCCATCTAATAGTTTGAGTTTCACCGTGTGTGTTATTTTTTTGTAAATGCTTCATGCAGTGCAGAAAGTTCACGCTCAAGTCGATCTAGCAATGTTTTTCCGACATGCTCATCAATTAAATTTAAACGAACTGCAAAATCAATTTCTCTTGATAAACCAAACATTTGTGTATCTAAAACCTCTTCGTAAAGAGGACATTGTGGCATTGTTAAGTTATCCATTTGAACTTGAATTAATTGCAAAATCTTATCTGCATCAGCTTTTAACAATGCATAAGCTTTTTCACGATGATCTATCATTGTCTCAGGCGTCAAACTCAATCCCTCCGTTTCCGAGCGATTACCTAATCTATCTTTTAATAGTAAGGTTTTACTCGTAAAAAAGCAAGAACTAACATGCATGTCATCAGACCTACGAATTCTCTTACAAATTACGTGTACTATTCATCGCAACTCTCGCTTTATTAATATAGATTTATTATAGCACATTCTATTTTAGTACTTCTACCAAAATCCTGAGTATGGATGACAAATTACAAGAAAGCGCTTATACTTTTACCAAGGAGGCGTTTTTATGAATTCAATTATTTCGCTATATGGGAAAGTGCGTTACCCCCTCACGTTAGATCCTGGAGTTTGGATTTTTGATGATCGAAAAGTAGACTTAACTACTTTTTTTGATACTGAGGTCGAAAACGTAGATGAAAATGAACAATATACGAAGGCTGTTTCAAAACATTGGGATCGAGAAATCCAAGAAGGTGCCGTATTCCCACCAACTTTAAAAACAGAAAAGAAATACGAAAAACAAAAGCTATTGAACGGTACGTTCGGTATCTCCTTTGCTCCTTTTTTAAAGAACGCTGAGCCTCTAGAAGAGGCAACCGCAGTTACGCTTATAACAGCTAATGAATCCGTTAGCTACTCATTAGAAGAGGCTAAAACGCTTATTTTTGGCTTTAGTAAAAATGGAAAACCTTTAACTGAAGATGGACCTGTACACGTTTATGAACGCGATGGCTCTAACCGTGACAAGCCGCTTACGTACTTAAAAGAAATTATTATTACATAATGAACGAGCGCGCAGAAAGGAAAAGCTGCGCGCTCATTTTTTTCCACTTATAAAATATCAGCAGCTAGCTGTGCGAGACCTGAACGCTCTCCTTTAACAAGCCTTACATGACCTGATATTTTCTGTTCTTTAAATTTTTCAACTACATATGTTAACCCATTATTGTATTCATCAAGATATGGATGATCTATTTGAGCAGGGTCACCCATTAACACAATTTTACTCTTTTCACCAACGCGCGTTAAAATGGTTTTAACCTCATGCTTTGTTAAGTTTTGTGCTTCGTCAATGATGATAAATTGTTCTGGTATACTTCTTCCCCTAATATAGGTAAGGGCTTCTACCTCAATTGAACTAAGGCCTGCTAGGATAGCATCCAGTTCCCCAGGCTTTTTTGTGTTAAATAAATATTCTAAATTATCATAAATTGGCTGCATCCATGGTCGAAGCTTTTCTTGCTTTTCACCCGGTAAAAACCCTAAGTCTTTTCCTACCGGTACAATTGGACGTGCAACCAACAACTTCTTAAAGCAGCCCAAGTCTTCCGTTTGCATTAAACCCGATGCTAAAGCTAATAAGGTTTTACCCGTTCCAGCTTTTCCGATGAGCGTGACAAGCTGGACACCGTCTCGTAAGAGCAGTTCGAGCGCCATAATTTGTTGAACATTTCGCGGCTTAATTCCCCAAATATGGTC
Source organism: Priestia sp. KCTC 13724 (assembly GCF_056820425.1). NCBI lineage: Bacteria > Bacillati > Bacillota > Bacilli > Caryophanales > Bacillaceae > Priestia > Priestia sp. KCTC 13724. The sequence goes on from NZ_JBXDLD010000004.1 coordinate 19,619, forward strand.
ATATTCAAAGAGAAGCTTTTTTACTTTTGTAGCGGTCTGATCGACGATTCCAATAGCAGAACCTGAACCTCCAAATGCATCTTTCATAACGAGAAATTGATTTGGGAAAAATGGATGATTTGCGATCTGAGAAGTGAGAATTTCACCGTTTTCATAAAAATGATTTAACACTTCTCTTGGGATATATACTTCCACAAATCCCGTATATATACTGTTAAATTCGACAACACGATCGCTTAAAAAATCCTCTGCTTTCAAACCGATAGCATCAGCCTTCACGCGTACCAATACATCTTTACTAACAAGAATGACTTCACGGCCGTCTTCCTTGGTTTCCTCTTCGAGCGACAAATTTTTTGCGACCGCTAAAATACGATTATCATTCGTTTTCTCTACAAAAATCTCTTGTAATTGATGAAACGAACGGTGATTGAGCTCAATCCGTAAATGTCCACCATTTTCCAAAGGGATTTTCTCATGTAATTTACCGTGTTGACGCAAGTTATCAATGAGCTTTGATACTTGTCTCGCATTCCTTCCAACCTCATCCATATTTCTCTTTTTCGAATCTACTTCTTCTAATACTACAGCTGGTATTACAACTTCATTATCATCAAATGAAAAGATTGAATGCGGATCTTGCAATAACACATTTGTATCTAAAACGTAGATTTTTCCCAACAATTCAGCCTCCTACTCCATTTGGTTTCCAGTTAAGGAGTGTAACAAGGAATCCATTCACTTTTATCTTATGTAAACCGCACGCGTGAAGTTCGAGTAAATGGACGGACCATTTGCTTTAAATATATGAACATATGCATAAAGATAGAAGAACTATTGAAAACTAAACACAAATTGCTACAAAAAATGAGCCATTACCAAAGGAGGTATCTCCCCAATGAAAAAAGGATTACTTATTGCTAGCTTAGCTTGTTTTACAATAGCAGGTTGTAACAATAATCAATCCCAGATTGAAGAAGGACAAAAAACAGACCGCATCGTTCAGGTGAAAAACTCAACGCCTGAAACTGAAACAAAACGCTCTGCTAGGCAAATTTCTCAGCATCTTGTAAGCTTAGCAACAAGCGCTCCAAACGTAAATGATGCTACTGCTATTGTGTTAGGAAAATATGCAATCGTTGGTATTGATGTAAATAACGAAATTGATCGCTCCGAAGTAAGTTCGATTAAGTATACGGTAGCAGAAAGCCTAAAAGCAGACCCATACGGAGCAAATTCCGTTGTCATTGCTGATCCTGATACCGTAACGCGCTTAAAAGAAATTGCGAGAGAAATCGGACGTGGTCGACCAGTTACAGGCTTTTTAGATGAGCTTGCTGCCATCGTAAACCGCGTCATGCCAGAAGTAGCGGAAGAGATTCGCCGCAACCCAGAACCTACCAAAACAAATGATGAAAAGTTAAACAATGAGCAGCAGCAACAATTACGAGACAAGCAAGAAAAACAATCAAATGATCACCTTCAAAAGAACGAATAAAGAATAGACAAGCTTAGTTCACGCTAAGCTTGTTTTAATGCGCTCATTACCTGTTTATCTAATTTAGAAGCAGCTACTGGATCATATGTTTTTTCATAAGTCGGATTGGTAGAGATTTTAGATCCATAGAACATAACGTCTCTTACTTCTTTTATGCTTACTTCAATCAGCGTCAGCTTAATTGGAACGTTTTCCATTCTCTCTTTGGCAACAATTGCACTGCCTTTAATCGCATAGCAAGATTCATTTGCAATCAAATTCACAACAACATCTTTACACTGCGAAATGTCTTTAACCATTCGGGACTTGCTTGCGACAGCAAAACGGATGATTTGATTGGTTGGAGCATAAATCCATGAAATGGCACTCACATTTGGTCCTTTTGTTCCATAATCAACGGTTGAAACTGTTACAAAACGTTCTGCTTGTAGCTCTTCGTACAGTGCTTCGACTAAACTGGATTCAACTTCATTTGCCATTTATATCCCTCCTCCCGTTTATGTATACTTACTTGTTTTCTAGACAAAGAATCTGTTTACCTGCTTACTTTTCCTTGTTTTCAAAACTTTTACATTGTTTAAATAACGACTAAATACATTTTACAGCTTTATAAACAATGCACTTTGGGCTAGAATGTTGTATAGAGAAAACGAGGTGAGATAGATGAGAGTAAAATGTGTCCTATGTGATAAAATTGAATCAATTGAGGATGAAACGCTTGTAGCCAAAAGACTTCGTAATCGTCCTATACATACATATATGTGCAATGAATGCTCAGAACGTATTGAAGAGCGCACAAAAGAACGAATTGCTACCGGAAACTTTAAGCTATATCAATCCAAGCAGACGGAGGAGGACTGGTAAGCATGATTTATAAAGGAATGGTTGTAGGAGTAATAAGTGGCACTGTGCTAGGTTTGGTCTTAAAATGGCTGGAGCAGCTGATGTCTAAAAAGGTTTATACACTCTTATTAAACGTCGATTTCATTCCCATTATAAGAGATATCAAATGGCCTGAATGGGTGGAGTTTGTGTTTCACCTAGTCATTGCAGTCATTATAGGGATTGTTTTTATGTGGATACAAAATCGATTTCGTCACTTATCGTCAGGTAGCATGCTTGTTATAGCCTTTCTCTTAACTTTACCTACCATTCCTTTATATTTCCCTCTTACAGCTTTAGCCATTAAAGCTACCCCGCGTATCGATGACATGGGAGCTTTCTTCTATTGGACGGCGGGACATATTCTTTTTGCCCTGTCTTTATGGATAGGTAGCTTCATTTATAAAAGCCGCTAAGATTTGTCCTTAGCGGCTTTTACATATTTATCGTTGAATCTTCTTTTTTGGATTGATAAAGCCTAATCTTATAAATAATTAAAATAAGCGCTGCCACAACTAACCCTTCTGCTACCGGCAAAAAGATACCTAAAAACGTAAGCACAGTACAGCCGAACCCTAGGAACAGATAAATAATAATGGATTTTAAAAGCGGCAATTTTTTCGCAAACCCCAGCTTATATACAACAATTGACAGCAATAAAATTGTAAGATAAAGCATCCACATTCCGACATCCGAGTTTTTATCAACACGATATAGAGCTGCAAAAAAAGACAGACGATCTTCTACGTTCACCCTATGTTTCCTCCTTTATGTAATCCCACTGACTTCTCTCTTATGAAGTAGGCTTCTTTTTACTTATCAACATATACAATATTCGACAATGAGCTTCCTTTTACCTCTATAAAAAACAAAAAAGTTGCTAGAGCATAGCGCTTTAGCAACTTCTTTACTGCTTATTTCATATCAGCATATTTTTTCTTTTTCGCGATTTTTTCACGCTCGTTTTTATCTAGAATCTTTTTACGTAAACGAATCGATTCTGGCGTAATTTCGCAATACTCGTCATCGTTTAAGTATTCAAGAGATTGTTCTAGAGACATGATACGCGGCTTTTTCATACCTGTTGTTTGGTCTTTGTTAGCTGAACGCATGTTTGTCATTTGTTTCATTTTACAAATGTTAACAACAAGATCATTTTCACGCGTATGCTCACCAACGATCATTCCTTCATACACTTCCGTACCAGGCTCTAAGAAGATTGTACCGCGGTCTTCTACACCTTGGATTCCGTAAGTCGATGATTTTCCTGTCTCCATTGATACAAGCACACCTTGACGACGTCCGCCTACTTGACCAGCTTGCATTGGCTGATAGCTATCAAATGAGTGGTTGATGATACCAAAACCACGAGTTAATGATAAGAACTCTGTTGTATATCCAATTAATCCACGAGCCGGCACCATGAAAATAAGGCGAACTTGACCGTTTCCATTGTTGATCATATCAACCATTTCACCTTTACGAGCACCCATAGATTCCATAATAGAACCAGTATGCTCTTCTGGCACGTCAATTTGAACGCGCTCTACAGGCTCACAGCGTACACCGTCAATTTCACGTACGATTACTTCTGGTTTTGACACCTGAATTTCATAGCCTTCACGACGCATATTTTCAATTAAGATAGATAAGTGAAGCTCACCGCGTCCTGATACAACCCATACGTCAGGAGAATCAGTGTTTTCAACACGAAGACTTACGTCTGTTTCAAGTTCAGACATTAAGCGCTCTTCAATTTTACGAGATGTAACAAACTTACCTTCACGTCCTGCAAATGGTGAATTGTTTACTAGGAACGTCATTTGTAATGTTGGCTCATCGATACGTAATACAGGAAGTGCTTCTTGGTGTTCTGACGGACAAACCGTTTCACCCACGTTAATGTCTTCCATTCCTGATACGGCAATTAGGTCTCCTGCTTTTGCTTCTTCGATTTCTACACGCTTTAGCCCTAAGAAACCGAACATCTTCGTTACGCGGAATTGCTTAACTGAACCGTCAAGCTTCATTAAAGCAACTTGCTGTCCTACTTTCATTGTTCCGCGGAACACGCGTCCTACTCCAATACGACCAACGTAATCGTTATAGTCAAGCATTGCTACTTGGAATTGAAGCGGTTCTTCACTGTTGTCAATTGGTGCTGGAATGTGCTCAATAATAGAATCAAATAATGCTTCCATGTTGTCATCTTGCTTCTCAGGATCTACGCTTGCAGTTCCGTTGATTGCTGATGCGTATACAACCGGGAATTCAATTTGCTCTTCTGTTGCACCTAACTCAATAAATAAGTCAATTACTTCATCAACAACTTCAGCTGGACGAGCAAAGTCACGGTCAATTTTGTTTACAACAACGATTGGTGTTAACTTTTGTTCTAAAGCTTTCTTTAATACAAAACGTGTTTGAGGCATACAACCTTCATATGCGTCAACAACAAGTAGAACACCATCTACCATTTTCATAATACGTTCAACTTCTCCACCGAAGTCGGCATGTCCTGGCGTATCCATGATATTGATACGCGTATCTTTATAATTAATAGCTGTGTTTTTAGCTAAAATTGTAATTCCACGCTCACGCTCTAGGTCATTTGAGTCCATCGCACGCTCTTCCACGTACTCGTTTGTACGGAAAGTTCCGGACTGATGTAATAATTTATCTACTAACGTTGTTTTCCCATGGTCTACATGGGCAATAATGGCAATATTACGTAAATCTTTACGAATGTTCACGCATTTCACTCCTATGCTTGTAATAACTAAGCTATTATATCACACTAAATCTAGAATTGCTGAATGATTTTGTTGTACACTATACTTATTGAATAAATTTGGGAGGAATCAACATGAAAAACATTAAGTGGGTATTTGTTTTATATGCAATGCTAGCAACTTTTTCAATTATGGCAATTGGTATATTTATCGGGGAAGGAAGCGCTACCGGTGTTATTGGATCCATCGTTGCCCTCGTTGCAATTATGGGCTTCGGATTCACAACAAAAAAGAAAATGAGAGAAAAAAATCAACTGTAATTTTTTTCTGAAATAGCACAAAAACGAAACGAGGTTGAGACATAAGTGTTTCAGTCAATGATCTATCCGAACCATTGAGAGTTAACGACTCTTTTATAGTTCGGATTTTTTCTTGATTGGGAAACCAATTTTAGAGAATTAGTGGAATGGAGCGTAAGACACATGACTCCTGCGGGAGATAGAGGAAAGTCTGAGACCCCGCAGCGTAGCGAGGAGGCTCAGATTCCTTCCCGCGGAAAGCGAGTGTCTGTAGCGCAATGGAACGAACCGGTTAGTATAACCTAACGACTTTAAAAAAGCATCATTCGTCCTTTAGAAAGGAACATTTTGTTTTGTCCCAGACTCGTCTTTTTTCAGCCTTTATACTTAGAAAGATACGTAGACAAAATTTCTTCGTGTAAACCTGGCTTGGCAACGAATACGCTGCTTCTGTCTAAAATATCTAAAGGCTTCCCTTCTAAGTCTGTTACGACGCCTCCAAGCTCTTCAATTAAAACTTTCCCTGCTGCAAAGTCCCACGGTGCTAAGCGCATCGTAATATAAGCATCTAACCTTCCTGCTGCAACATATGCAAGCTCAATGGCTGCGGACCCATATGACCTTGTTCCTCTCACACGCGTTACTAGAGGTGAAAGCACCGATGGATCAATTCTTCTATTTTCCGTTACCCACGTTGCGTTTAAGCTGACAATAGACTCTTCAATGTTAACTTGCTTTAAAGGTGGCAGCTGTTGGTCATTAATATATGCTCCCTTCCCTTTTCTAGCATGGTACAGCTCATCATGTACAACATCATATATGAATCCAGCTTGTCCAACTCCATTTTCAAAAATACCTACGGAAATAGCAAAATTTCGCTGTTGATGAACAAAGTTCATTGTTCCATCAATTGGATCAATTACCCAAATAACACCTTCAGATGTTTCAATTTTTTCGCCATACCCTTCTTCACCTAAAATCCGGTGGCCTGGAAATACTTCTTTAATCTTTGAAATAAAGAACTGTTCAATATCTTTATCCATATTGGTTACTAAATCGTTAGGGTTTGATTTTGTTTCAATCACGAGCTCTCTACTAAAAGAAGCTTTAATTCGATCACCTGCTTCTTTAATCCATTGCTTTGCATATGTATCAACCTGATTCCAAAAATCCCTCATTTAGTGTTCCCCCTTTTTTGAAAGTCCTGTATTAAGCTTAAAAAAACGACTGCAAGATGTCAATTCACAGAACAAAGGAGAGAAGTATTTACGCTTCTCTCCATTCCCTTTACTCTTATATTCACCAGTTTTTTCTACTCTCATTCCAGCATCAGCTATCTTTATTGCAAGGAGATCATTTCTTGGCGAAGCTTCTCTAACTTTTGCTTGCACTGATTCTTTTTCTCTTCGTTATTTTCAACCATTGCTTCATACAGCGTAGCTAATTCGTAATCAAGCTCTAATCGAATAACTCCTAGTCTCTTTTGCCCATCATTCTTCTTATACATATTCACCACTTGTTTCATTGATGAAACACCCCTCTCAATAATAATGAATGGTCCTCAAAACGGCTTCAATAAAACTAAATTTTCAGAACTTTTTCGGTTAGAATAGTCTATGTTGAAGCTCAATTTCATGTAACTAAATTGTGTGATTACCTATAAAAAAATGATAGACGTGTTTTTGACAAGCATATGCGAATAAATTGGTGATTATGCCCTTTCTATGGTAAAATTACTACGAAATATGAGATGAATTATCTATTATTGGATATTGGAGGTATTGAATTTGTTTGAAGGATTTTCAGAAGCTGATTTTAACGTATTTACAATAGATGGTTTAGATGAACGAATGGAAGCAATAAAAACACAAATTCGTCCTAAATTCGAAGAGTTAAGCACGCACTTTGCTCCTACACTTTCCTCATTAGTGGGCGATGAAATCTTTGTCCATGTAGCAAAACATGCGCGTAGAACGGTAAATCCACCAAAAGATACATGGGTAGCGTTTGCTACTAACAAGCGTGGCTATAAGATGTTACCTCACTTCCAAATTGGTCTTTGGGGCACTCACGTTTTCGTTTGGTTTGCAGTTATTTATGAAGCACCGATTAAATCAGCGTACGGCAAAATACTAGCCGACCAGATAGACCACATTAAAGAGCAAATTCCTCAATCATTCGTTTGGTCAAAAGACCATACAAAACCTGCTGTCGAAAAAATGAGTTCCTTATCTACCACAGAACTTAAGGGATTATTTGAACGATTAGAACATGTTAAAAAAGCAGAGATTTTATGCGGAATTAATGTATCAAAAGAAGAAGCAGTTAAGATGACTGGCCAACAATGGATTGATTTAATTGATGATACATTTAAGACATTAGCTCCTTTATATGAACTTAGTAAAAAAGCGCACGCGTAAAAAGAGATGCTAAGAGATAAATATTTCAGCCACTAATATGAGGCTGGGACATAAGTAATTCAGCCAATGATAAACCTGAACGATTGAGAGTTCATAACTTTTAATCGTTCAGGTTTTTTGTTGATTGTGAAAACAATGTTGGAAACAGGGTGGAATGGAGCGTAGGACACTCGACTCCTGCGGGAAAGAGAGGGAAAACTGAGATCCCGCAGCGCAGCGAGGAAGCTCAGGTTCCTCCCCGCGGAAAGCGAGTGGCCGTAGCGCAATGGAACGAACGTGTTCAGACAAACCAAAAAGATTGGAACAGCTAGTGTTCGTCTTTTAGAAGCAATCATTTTGTTATGTCCCAAACTCATTTTTTGTTGGTTCGGAAAACATGTTAAAGAATTTTCTTTACTTTTTCATGCGAATAATGTCACCAGATTCGCCAGCTTTTGCTTGTTGAATTGTTCGATAGGATGAATACCCACTTTGATCTTCAAAGTCATTGCAAATTGTTTTTTCTTCTGCTTTGCTTGGAACAATTTCTTTAAAACGACGATAGATACCCATTAGCTGTTCGCGCTCAATTCCTTTTTCATAAGCTTTTTCAATGCTTTCAAAAAATTTAACCACATCAATGATTTCTTCTGTACTCCAATCAAGGGAGATAGGATATTGATATTCCATCTAACTCCTCCGCTCACTTTTTATGTATTTGTCCTAAGACTTTCAAGTAATACTTTATCATATGAATTCAGCTTCACAAAACTTTATCGCTATGCGTAAGTTTAGATTGATTTCTTATAATGCGAATCACTAGCGTCGCATAAATTTTAACTGAATTTTCTGTTTTATTATTTTTCCTTTTTTTCCTTTTTTT
>NZ_JBXDLD010000005.1:0-45618 GCF_056820425.1 Priestia sp. KCTC 13724
CGTAACCACCAACATCGTTTAGAATTGGTTTTTTTACCACCTTACAGCCCTGAGTTAAATCTCATTGAAAGGTTATGGAAATGGCTCAAATCAGACGTAATTAATAACCTTTTTTATTCCTCTGTTAAAGAGATTCGAAGAAATGTGCAAGCTTTTATTCGTGAGTTAAATGACTCACCTAGAAAAGTTATTGATCGATTGTGCATTCGATTGTAAAAGATAAATTCAACTTATATACTTTTATTTTTCAAAAAAGTATTGCATTATGAAAGCCTTTTTATTAAAATAAATTTATGCAAACGGTTGCACCATTTATATTCGTTTCAGCTATAAAATAACTGTAAACGCACACAACATATTGAAAGCCCATACAACGGGGAGGGGAAATAGTCATGAAGAAATTCTTTTCATTTGATTTTTGGCAGAAGTTTGGTAAAGCCTTACTGGTTGTTGTAGCTGTTATGCCAGCTGCAGGTATTATGATTTCACTTGGAAAGCTAGTTGGTATGACTGGTGGAGAAATGGCACTTGTGCAAACGATTGCCCGAGTGATGGAAGATATAGGTTGGGGTATTATTACAAACCTCCATATCTTGTTTGCGGTAGCGATTGGAGGATCTTGGGCAAAAGAACGTGCGGGTGGAGCATTCGCTGCACTAATCGCTTTTGTGTTGATTAACCGTATTACTGGTGCAATCTTCGGGGTTAACGCCGATATGCTAGCAGATCCTGAAGCAAAAATTACGTCTCTATTCGGACAAGAACTTGTTGTAAAAGATTACTTCACATCAATTTTAGGTGCTCCTGCTTTAAACATGGGCGTATTCGTTGGTATCATTGCCGGTTTCCTTGGAGCCAACTTATTTAACAAGTATTACAACTACGATAAATTACCTGAAGCTTTATCATTCTTTAACGGTAAACGCTTTGTACCTTTTGTTGTTATTGGTGGATCAATTGTTACAGCAATTATTTTATCGATTGTATGGCCATTCATCCAAGGTGCTTTAAACAGCTTTGGTCAGTGGATTGCAACATCTCGTGACACAGCACCAATCTTGGCTCCATTTATTTTTGGTGCATTAGAACGTCTATTATTACCTTTCGGTTTACATCATATGTTAACGGTTCCAATCAACTATACTGAACTTGGTGGAACGTATCAAATTTTAACAGGTTCTGGTGCTGGCTCAACAGTAGCTGGTCAAGATCCATTATGGTTAGCTTGGATTGCTGACTTAAATAACTTCCTAGCAGCTGGTGACACAGCTAGCTATCAACAATTGTTAAATGAAGTAACGCCAGCTCGCTTTAAAGTTGGTCAAATGATTCTATCTTGTGCTGCATTAATCGGTATTGCTTTTGCAATGTACCGCAACGTTGATGCAGATAAACGCAGAAAGTATAAATCAATGTTCTTCTCTGCTGCACTAGCTGTATTCCTAACTGGTGTTACAGAGCCAATCGAATTCATGTTCATGTTTGCTGCTCCAGTTCTTTATGTTGTATACGCAATCATGACAGGTATGGCCTTTGCCATTGTTGATATTATTGATGTCCGCGTTCACGCATTCGGTGTTATCGAATTGATTACACGTACGCCAATGATTGTTAAAGCAGGATTATGGTTAGATTTAGTAAACTTTATTATTGCGTGTCTTGTATTCTTCGGATTAAACTTTGCAGTAGCAAACTTTATGATTAAACGTTTCAACTTCCCTACTCCGGGACGTAACGGAAACTATATCGAAGATGAAGCTTCAACTAGCGGTACTTCAAACGTAAAAAATGATTCTCTAGCACCTGTTATTATTGAATTGTTAGGTGGTCAACAAAACATTGAAGATGTTGACGCTTGTATGACTCGCCTTCGTGTAACAGTAAAAGATACTAGCTCCGTGGCTACTGAGGCGGAATGGAAACAAAACGGAGCTCTAGGCTTAATCGTAAAAGATAAAGGTGTTCAAGCTATTTATGGTCCAAAAGCTGATGTTCTTAAATCTGATATTCAAGACTTACTAGGAGCGTGAAGATGAAATTACTCACTTTAAACTGCCATTCTTGGCAAGAAGAAAACCAGCTAGACAAGATTTCTTGTCTAGCTTCTGTAATTAAAGAGAAAGATTATGATGTAATTGCTCTACAAGAAGTTAGCCAGCATATGGAGGCTCCTTATGTGAATAAGCATATTAAATCTGATAATTATGGATATGTTCTGTTACAAGAATTGAAAAAGCTAGGTGTTCACGATTATGAGCTTGTATGGGACATGGCTCACATCGGGTATGAAGTTTACGAGGAAGGCTTGGCTATCTTAACAAAGCACCCTGTTGTTGAAGAGCACTCTTTCTTCGTTTCAAGAACATCTGACGTAAACGACTGGAAAACAAGAAGAGTTGTTGGAGCAACAATTTCTTATAACGACGAACTGCTATCATTTTACTCTTGTCATCTAGGTTGGTGGGAAGATGATAAAGAACCGTTTAAAGACCAGTTTGACTCTCTATGGACTTCCATAAAAAAAGACCATCCATTTTTCTTATTAGGTGACTTTAACAACAATGCCTTTATTCGAAATGAAGGATATGACTATATGAAAAAGCACCCTTTATACGACACCTATGACCTTGCTCTTGAAAAAGATGAAGGAATTACGGTCCAAGGTAAAATTGCTGGATGGGATGAAAACAAAGAAAAGCTTCGTATTGATTTAATCTTAACAAGTGACCCTTATAAGATAGCTAAATCCCACGTCATCTTTAATGGTACTAATAAACCTGTTGTTTCCGACCATTTTGGCGTAGAAGTAGCATTAACATAATCACGTTAAACAAAGCTGTTGAAGTCTAGACTTCAACAGCTTTTCACATGGAATGATAGTAAATGCACATGATAATAATATAAAGCTTTATTAAATCTTTGTTGATTGTATAATACTTTGACATTTAAAAATGTAAATATGCTATAATGTGTTGTTGTTAATACAAGAATTAATATTCCTTTTATTTACTTATCTAACATTTAATTCATGTGTCAACATAGCGAAAATACTAAAATCAAAGAAGATAGGTGCAGAATCAAAATGAAAATTTTGCTCATTTCTAATATGTATCCATCTAAAGATTTTCCAAGCTATGGTGTCTTTGTGAAAAATACTGAGCAGATATTACTTGATAATGGTGTTTCAGTAGACAAAGCTGTCATGACAAAACGAACAGGCAAACTCGGAAAGCTAGTTGGATATGCTTCGCATTATTTAAAAATAATAGCAAGTGGCTTAACAAAAAAGTATGACTACCTTTATGTGCATTATGCTTCTCACAATGCTCTACCCTTGCTTATTTTAAAGAAGTTAAATAAACGTGTGAAAATTGTAACAAACGTTCACGGTTCAGATGTCGTTCCCGAAGTCCCTTCACAAGAAAAGTTTCAGCCACGGGTAAAAGAACTGTTGCATCGTTCACATAAAATTATTGCTCCATCTCCTTACTATAAAGAACTAGTTCAAGAGAAGTATGGAGTGACAACGCCTATTTATATCTTTCCTAGCGGAGGCGTTAATTTTAAATTGTTTTATTCATTTTCTACTAAAGAAGAGGCTTATAAAGAGTTGAATTTAAATCCAAAGCAACGTTATATTGGCTGTGTAAGTCGCATTGATGTCGGTAAAGGATGGGAGTTTTATTTACAAGCCATCGCGCAGTTAGAAGCTGAAAGCCTTACGGATTATAAATACATTTATGTTGGTAGTGGAAAGGACGAGCCAAAGTTTAAACAGATGGTTCAAGAGTTGAATTTAGCAGATAAAATCATTCACTTTCCTTTGCTCCCACAATCCTCTTTAGCCTATGTCTATAATGTAATCGACGCATTTGTCTTTCCAACAATCCGTAAAGGAGAAAGCTTAGGTCTAGTAGGATTAGAAGCCATGGCCTGTGGAGCTCCTGTAATCGGTAGCCGTATCGGTGGACTCAAAGATTACATTATTGATGGTCAAAATGGCCTTTTCTTTGAACCTGGTCAGGCAGGAGAGCTGAAGGAGAAATTGCGCCTTTTTATGGAATCATCTGCGGAACAGAAGGAAAACATGTCATCACAAGCTGTGAAAACAGCTAAGTTATACAGTGTAGATGAGATTTCTCAGCAACTACCAACAATTTTCTTTAATGAGGTGTAAGAATGAAAATCGCAGTTTTAATTCCTTGTTACAACGAAGAAGTAACAATTGGAAAAGTAATTGATGACTTTAAGCAAGAGTTACCCGAAGCTGATATTTACGTCTATGATAACAATTCTAAAGACAAAACAAGTGAAATTGCATTAGCTCATGGAGCTATTGTTAAAAAAGAATTAAAGCAAGGAAAAGGAAACGTTGTTCGATCAATGTTCCAAGATATAGACGCTGATTGTTATGTAATGGTTGATGGTGATGACACGTACCCAGCTGAGTTTGTTCACCAGCTTATTGAACCTATTAGAAACAAAGAAGCAAATATGACTATTGGTGATCGTCTTTCAAACGGTACGTATTTTGAAGAAAATAAACGTCCGTTCCATAACTTTGGAAACAACCTAGTTCGTTCATTAATTAATAAGCTATATAAAAGTAACATTACCGATATCATGACAGGATACCGAGCTTACGACAAGCTATTTGTAAAATCAATCCCTGTCATGAGCCCTGGATTTGAAATTGAGACAGAAATGAGTTTACATGCCTTGGACAAACGCTTCCGTTTGAAAGAGATTCCTATTGATTATCGAGATCGTCCAGAGGGTAGTGAGTCAAAGCTAAACACCTTCTCTGATGGTTATAAAGTACTTAAAATGATTTTTACTCTATTCAAGGAGTACAAGCCGTTACAGTTCTTCTCACTTTGGACTTTATTATTCTTAGTTGCTGGATTAGCGGTAGGAACACCTGTTATTTATGAATTTTTCAAAACAGGCTTTATTACAAAAGTCCCTTCATCAATCCTAGCAACGGGCTTAATTCTGCTTGGTGTATTATCGTTTGTTTCCGGACTTATCCTAGATACAATTGCATCGTTAAACCGCAAACAATATGAACTAGAATTAAATAAGAAGATTGAACAAATAAGGGAGTAATTACCGTGAATAAAAAACCTATTCTTTATTTAATAGCGACTGCTTTTGCATTGATAGGTATTTTTATTGGAGCCCCTGACAGAGTAAGTTTTTCTTCTGTTTTTATGTTGTTAGTATTAGTAGGCATAAGCTCTATTTTTATTTATAAAAATAGAGCTTATGCTTCATTTACATCAATACAATGGCTCCTGATCATAGCAGTCAGCTTCATCATACAGTTTTCTTTATTAAGTAACTTGCATATGACAGCATCCACTATCTTCGACTTTATTCTTTATATTCTTGGAAGATGGGTGATTGCATTAGGGTTTGTAATTGCTTGTGCAACAACCTTTAAAGCACATTTTAATCCAGATTCGTCTGTTGATTATCCAAACAAATATAAATGGATTATTGGCATTTGTATTTTAGCTATGAGCGCCTTTTATTGGTTAGCCTTTTTCCCAGGTGGAATGACGCCCGATTCTCTGGCTCAGTGGGAACAAGCACATACTCGTGAATTTAATGACTGGCACCCGATCATGATCACTTGGTTAATTATGATACTAACTCAAATATGGGATCACCCTGGAATGATTACGATTGTTCAAATCTTAGTCGTGTCTAGTATTTATTTATACACGTTTCACTTTCTTATTAAAAAGCAAGTTCCACCTATTGTTTTAGGAATTCTAACATTACTCGTATTATTAATACCGAGTTTTTTAATCTTTTCCATTGTTATCTGGAAAGATATCCTATACAGCGCCTTTTTGCTATTTTTTACGGTAAATATTGCGAGAGTATATTTATCAAACGGAGCATTTATTCAGTCTAAATATGGAATCTTTATGCTTCTTTTATCATCTTTTGGTGTAGCCTTTTTTAGACATAATGGATTCCCTGTGTTCGTTATTACATTTTTATGTTTAATCGTATTGTTTAGAAAGTATTGGAAACGCTTGGTTCCGCTATTTTTAGTGATTTTTATTTTACAACGAATTATCACAGGCCCTGTGTTCAACTGGTTAGATGTTAAACCTTCTGATCCTAATGAAGCGTTATCGATTCCGACACAACAAATTGCCAACATTATTGTCAATGATGGAGAGATGTCTAAATCTGAGCGTGAATACTTTAACAACGTTCTCCCGATTGAACTTTGGAAAGAAAAATATAATCCATATAAAAGTGACCCAATTAAATTCACGTGGGAATATTACGACCGAGAGTTTATTTTTCAAGACCTTGGTTTATATTTTAAAAATTACATGAGCATTGTTATCAAGAATCCATATCTAGCAATGGAAGGATTTCTAAAACAAACGGCACTGGTATGGCAAACAACGCCATTTGAAGATGGATATACCGACACGTATGTAACCAACGTATACTACGGAAATAAATTTGGACTTGAAAATACCGTGGTTTCACCATTGATTACAAACACAGCAAAAGCATATTTGGAATTCTTTAAAAGCCCTTCTTTATTTTTCTTATGGAAGCCTGCTTTTTATCACTGTGTTATCTTATTATTTTCTCTTTTCTTCATTGCGAGAAAAGGAATCACGTCTTCCATTGTTTTATTTCCATGGCTATTAAATACGTTATCAGTTTTAGCAGCGTTACCTGCACAAGACTTCCGCTACTTACTAGCAAGCGTATTTGTCAGCTTCTTCTTTGTCGGATTAGCCTTTGTTAGAAAAGGTGAAGAAGAGAGGGGTCAGTTTTGACAAACAACGTACAGTACAATAGAAAATTAGGCATATTTTTAATTATCATTGCCTCCATGTTTACAGCCATTGGGCAGCTTCTCTGGAAGTTATCCAATGGTTCATTCAACATTATGTTAATAATTGGCTTCTTACTCTACGGATTTGGAGCTATTTTTATGATTTTAGCCTTTAAATATGAAAGAGTTTCACTTCTTCACCCTTTTTTAAGCTTAGGATATGTCATCAGTATTGCATTAGGTTTCTTTTTATTAAATGAAGCTGTTAGCTTTACGAAACTAATTGGTACAGCTGTTATTATTGTTGGGGTACTATTGGTAGGTGACCATGATGATTAGTATACCGATTTTACTTATTATGACACTTCTAGGTTCAGTTGGAGCTGTCTTTTTCAAACAGATCTCCACAGCTTTAAGCGCTAAAAACACGAAAATGGCTATTATCTACTTGATAGGTGGGGGCTCATTTTACGGAATATCAGCATTGTTAAACGTATATGTCTTAACCTTGCTGCCTTACTCTGTTGTCTTCCCGTTAACGTCCATTACCTATGTATGGACACTATTGTTTGGCTACTTTTTGTTAAAAGAAAAAGTAACCGTCAAACAAATGATTGGATGCGCTCTTATCATCATTGGTTGTTTTATTATTGCTAATAGCTAAACAGCATAAAGGCAGGAGTTTTAATTTATGAAAAGCTTAAAGATTGCAAGTATTTTATTACTTGTTTCAACCTTGTTTTTAAAGTTTTCCAGTATGATTCGAGATTTAGTAATCGCCAATTACTTTGGTACAAGCTATATCGTAGATGCCTATAACGCAGCGATGATTATTCCCAACGCATTTATTCTATTTATGCTCACGGGCATGAAAGATGCTTTTATCCCTAGCTATTTGCGCTACGAAAAAGAAGGAAAAGGGAAATCGCACCTTACAAACATTGTAAAGTCTACGTTTTTTATTTGCTTAGTCATCTCTATTTTAGGCTCGATAGCAGCATTCTTTTATTTTCCTGCTAGCTACCCTAACTTTTCTAAAGCAGCGATTGATATTGGTATCTATACCGCAATTTTATACTTTTTATCGCTTTCTTTAGTTGGGGTAAACGCGGTATATGAAGGTGTATTTGATGCTAACAGTCAATATTCCTTCTCTGTATTTTCTCAAACCGTTGTTGTCTTATTTACTATCTTAAGTACGATTTTACTCCAGGATGTAATGGGTGGATACGCTATTGCCTTAGGATATCTATTAGGAACTCTTGCTTCCTTTCTCATTAAAGTTGTGTACTTTAAACCAAAGAATCTGCTGCTATGGAAGCAGAAGATAGATAGAGAAGAAGTTAAAATCTTTTATAAAGTTTTTATTCCTGTGGGTGTTACCATCATGGTGGGACAAATTAACCTAACAGTTAACTTCTTTTTTGCAGGGTCATTTGGAGAAGGCGTTATTTCTTACTTGAACTATGCCTTTCGATTAGTTAGTATTCCCCAAGCAATCTTTGGTGTGACCGTTGCGACAATCATTTACCCACTCATTGTAAAAGCTCTGAACGATAAAAATGAAGAGCGGTTTAAAACAGGAATCGAAAAAGGGCTAACATTTATGCTGATGTTACTTGTTCCGACACTTGTGATTATGAGCTTTTATATGAAAGATATTGTTCAAATTGCTTATGAACGTGGTGCATTTGACGCTACATCTACCTTGAAAACTACTGATGCTTCTTATTATTATTTTGGATCGGTGTTCTTTTACTCACTACAAGCAATTTTAGCAAAAGGCTTCTATTCATTAGGAAAAGGCCACGTTATAATGCGTATCGGACTACTGTCAATCCTACTGAATATCATTTTTAACTTAACATTCACGAAGTTTTTAGGTTATCAAGGGCTTGCACTTTCAATGTCCGTTGTGGGGTTTTTCTATACTGCCATTGTGTTCGTTATGCTAAATCGTCTCATCAATGGCTTCCACTTCCGCTATTTACTAAAGGAAACAACAAAAATTTTAGTAGCTAGCATCCCCGTTATGGTCGCTATGTACATCCTGAAGGATATACAAGCTTTAAACGACCTGCATGTTCTGGGTCGATTTACGGTTGTATGCTTAGTGGGAGGTTTAGTATACTTAATATCGACGTTTATATTTAAAGTAGATGGCATTATGATGGTTTTACGTAAACGAAAACGTTAAATTCACTAAAACAGGAGATTACTATATGAAGAACACATACTGGTTATTTTTTCTGTTTGTTGGTTTTATTTCAATACAGCCAATTATTGATATGCTAACAACATACATGGTTTTAAATGTAGAAAGTCCTCTTTCAATCGGTGTTATTATCCGGTTCATGTATATGGTATTTGTGGGGATTATCTTACTGGTATTTTTCAAAAAGTCCAAGTGGGCCAGATATTCAATTCTTTATTTAATTGTCTTTGCACTATTCCTTGGTGTTAATATTTACTTTAATAGTCAATGGAAAGATCCTTACTATTTAGCTCAAGAAGTAAAGTTCTTTAATAAAGTTGTTTATATGAACGTAACGCTCTTAGGAGCTATTGTGGTTTTTACAATGTATCGCCAATCTGTAAATGTCTCAAAAGCTCTCAATAAAAACTTATTAACTGCTTCTCTTATTATCAGTATTGTGTTCATTGGCACCATGCTTACTGGTACAGCTTTAGAAAGTTATCAATACAATAAAACTGGTTTTAAAGGCTGGTTTTACGCTGCTAACGAACTTGGAGCAATCGTTGCTCTATTATTACCTTTAACACTTTTATTTGGCTTAAAGAAAACACAGTCGTTAAAGCAATTTTACTTTTGGATTCCGTTTATTTTACTTGCAGTATCTTCAATTATGATTGGAACAAAGGTAGGATTAGGAGCTGTTATTTTATCGTTAGGGGTTGCATTTGTTGTATTAGTACTTAAACTCTTTGCAACAAAACAACGTGCAGTAAAATCTAATTTAGTTATCTCAATTATTTTGTTGGTAGTAGTTGGAGTTACAACTCCTATCTCTCCTGCTTTCACAAACACATATGCGCATATCGATTTGCTAGAAAATAAAAAGAAAGAGCAGCAACCAGAGCAGTCAGAAGAAGATGGTGCTACTGATACTAAAAAGAAAAAGCGACAAAAGTTAGACAATAGCGATATTGAAAATCTTATTTTAAGTAGTCGCGAAGACTTTTTAGCTCACCATAAAGAGCAGTATGCAGAAGCTCCTATCGCCCGTAAGCTTGTCGGAATGGGCTATGCAGGAAATTACACAGAAGAACAGCAGCCAAAAATGATTGAAATGGACTTTTATGACCTTTTCTTCTCACTTGGAATTATTGGATTTATTCTGTGGATTTTACCTCTTCTAATAATTGCTCTATACGTAATAAAACGATTCATTCGTGAGCCTTCTCAGCTTTGGAATGAGTCATTTATGATGTATAGTACCTCTGTTGTTTTAGCATTAGGTATTGCATTTGTTGCAGGTCATGTCTTTACAGCTCCTGCTGTAACCATTTATTTTGCTGTAACAGCAGCTTATCTTGCTTGTATTCACTTTTATAAATCAAATGCGTTAGATTAGTTTCAAAGCCGTTAGAGGTCATCTGCCTTTAGCGGCTTTTATAGTCAATACAACTAATTTCCTCTTCTTTGTTTACCTTTGCTTAAGCTTCCCAAAACATTTTCCCTTCAAAAATGTTAATTTTATGTTAAGCTTGTAAAGCTACTATTTTTTTGGGGGAATGCTTTATGTATCAGCGCATCATTCAGTTTTTACCTACCTTTATCTTTTACTTATTCCTAACCATATTTTTATATGGAATAACCATAATTTCATTTACAGGTGACTACAATCTCGCTTTTGATTGGGCGCAGATTCACACCGCCTATTTTACGATACTTGTTAGCCTTATCGCTTTATTATTAAGCTTTCTAACGGTTTGGATACTTGTTAAAAAAGAACTAATTACTCAGGTTGCTAATTCTAGAGTTTACCATCTCATTTCTGCATTTTTATTTGCAACGTTTATTGGGTTGGTAGGTGCCCTTTTATTTCTCATTTATCATATTGATTTACATCAGCTTGGTAAATCGATTGAATGGATTCAAGAGTATACAGATCGCTATTTATTAAGCTCATTTATTCTTGGTTTACTAGCATTTGGAGTCATTTTGCTGACGGGGGAAGTCTATATTGGTAGTGGAATTTCAATTCTATTGTTTTTTATCCTTGCGTTAACGAACCACTACAAAAAGATTTTTAGAAACGAACCGCTCTTCCCGAATGATTTCATTCAAGTTACCCAATTAAAAGAGGTTATACCAATGATTCGAGAGTCTATCTCCCTTTCAACCACCATACTTGTGGTTATTAGCGTAATAGCCTTGTTCGTTCTATGGTTACGTTCACCTAAGTTAAAAATTGATTGGCGAATCCGTATTATACTCATTCTTCCAATCATGTTTATCTCAAAATCATTCCTGTTTTTTGAAGATACCTTTGCGGAAAAGTACTATGAAAAATATTCAGCCATTATGCCGTGGAATCAGCAAAATAATTATTATTATAACGGTCCCGTTATCGGCATGATTTCGAATATCAAGACAAATATTTTGGAAGAACCTGAGGGTTACTCTGAAAAACGCGTCACAGCTGCTGTCGAGAATATGAAAAAAGAAGTGAAGCCATTCAGTAGTGATTCTAAAGCAGACAAAAAACCAAACATTGTCTTTGTCATGAATGAATCTTTTTGGGACCCTACCAAGCTAGACCTTTCTTTTTCAAAAGATCCATTAGAGCACACAAAAGAACTAATGAAGAAGTACCCTTCTGGGTCCATGCTCAGCCCTGCATTTGGTGGCGAAACAGCTAACGTAGAGTTTGAAGCACTAACAAGTTATTCAATGAATACGTTTAACCCTGGTGGTTTGCCTTTTCAACACATTTTAAGCAAAAAAGAATATCCTTCGTTTGCTTCTTATCTAAATCAATTAGGCTACTATACGGAAGCAATGCATCCAAATAACGGCATTATGTACATGCGTCAAAATGTCTATCCAAACCTAGGATTTGAAAAAAGTTTATTTATTGATGAAATGGACTTTACGGAAAAAGATAACGAAGGATTTGTTTCGGACGATTCAGTTGTTAATCAAGTTTTAGATACGTTAAAAAAATCAGATAAGCCAGCTTTTATTCACGCCGTGACAATCGGAAATCACCTTCCATATCCAACTACAAAGTATAATGGTGAAAAAACAATATCTGTTGAAGGTGACAACTTATCTCCTGAAATGAAAAGCGAAATTGAAATTTATGCTGAAGGTATTAAGCAGTCCGATGACGCCCTGAAGAAATTAGAAACTGAAATACAAAAACTCGATGAACCTACACTTGTTGTATTTTGGGGAGATCATTTACCTGCTCTAGGAAAAAATCTTCAAGGCTATATAGAGGGTGGCTTTGGCAACACAGGCGAATTTCAAAAATCAAAAGAATTTTATGAAACACCACTCTTATTTATGGCGAACTTTAATTTAAACATGGAGCAAGAGTTAGGAACGATTAGTCCTATGTATTTTGCGCCAATGATTGTAGATGAATTAAACTATAAGCCAACTCTATTTTATAGCTATTTATCAAAAATGAAAGAACATATTCCAGCATTTCGTAAGCAAATTTATCTAAATGATGAAGGAGAAGTTGTTCATGACACCTCTTCTTTAAAGCGAGACGCTATTCAATATATGAAGCAATATCAACTATTAGAATTCGACACCTTATCCGGAAAGCAATATGGAAAAGAGTCATTATATAAATAAAAAAGGTCTCTCATCTCCATTGATTCGTTTCAATGAGGTTGGGGGACCTCTTTTCTTTATGGACGATATTTTGCTTTCACATTTAATTTCGACTGTCGAATAATTTGATTAACTACTTCCGAAAACACGATTCCAATGGCAATTGATCCTGAAATCATAAATGCTTTTGCAGCTAAGCTAATTGCTGTATTGTAATCATTTTCTACGAAGTTTCGCATGGCGTCATAGGCAATTCCCCCCGGCACGAGTGGGATAATACCTGCAACTGTAAAAATAATAATGGGCATGCGATATACCTTTGCATAAATTTGGCTAATAATTGCAATAAAAAACGCAGATGCTACTGTACTTGGTACTTCATCAATATTGTACATCGTCATCAGAAAGTAAATTAACCAGCCAATCATTCCAACAAAACCACACTTTAATAATGATTCACGTGGAACGTTAAAAATAATACCAAACGCAGCAGAAGCGATAAAGCTTGTAATAATTTGCTCAATGATTGTCATATGCAGCCCTCCTTCTTATAACAATGTAAATACAACTGCGATTCCAGCACCAATGGCAAAAGCCGTTAAGAAAGCCTCTGCACCTTTAGACAAACCCGATAACAAGTGTCCTGCCATTAGGTCCCTTACAGCATTGGTAATTAAAAGCCCTGGCACCAGAGGCATAACCGATCCAATAATAATTTTATCAAGTTCACTTCCAACACCGATTGTGACAAATAGCAGTGAAAGCGTACCAATGGTTAGCGAAGCAGTAAACTCGGCAAAGAATTTAATTGGAATAATACGATGGAAATAGACAAGTGCTAAAAAGCCAAGTCCTCCGGCTAACATAGCTGGAATGAAGTCTAACCATTGACCTTGAAACATGATTAAAAAACAGCCGCTTGAAATAGAAGCAGCCGCGAGCTGGACCCATAAAGGAAACGCAACGTTGGATTCTGCGATAGTTTCTAAAGCGTCATATGCTTCTTCTAATTGCAGTTGACCTTGACTGATTTGACGCGATACGCTGTTAACTAACGTTACTTTCTTTAAATCTGTTGTACGTTCAGAAATACGTATGAGCTTCGTTTTAGTGGGCTCACTCGTCTCCAGAGAAAACATAATTCCGGTTGGAGTTACATAGCTATGTGATGTTTTAATGCCAAATGAAGCAGCAATCCTCATCATTGTATCTTCTACTCGATATGTCTCTGCTCCACTTTCTAGCATAATTTTCCCTGCCAGTAAGCAGACGTCCATAATGTCATATCTATCTAATTTCTTTTCTTTCATCTTCTCACTCCAAACGTCTAAAGTCTGGTTTGTTTCTTACAGCATACAGTGTATAAGAAACAAAGGATGATACGCAATGCTTAATTAAAAAAAGTGTGGATTTCCCACACTTTTTTTCTTAACGGACTTTTTGCTTTTGAGATAAAAACAGCGTTCCTAGCTCTTTACCATTAATTAAATCGCGTAGGATAGCAGGGTCTTTACCGTTTGCTAAAACCACGTTAATCCCTTCTACCGTAGCACGCTTCGCAGCCGTTAATTTTGTTACCATTCCACCTGTTCCCACAGAAGTTCCACTACCTCCCGCAAACTCTTCTAGCTCAGGCGTGATTTTTTCAATGACTTTAATAAGCATCGAATTCTCATTTTTTGTTGGATCTGAGTCAAAGAAGCCATCAATATCTGATAAAATCACCAATAAATCAGCTTGAATAAGTACTGAAACGATAGCCGATAAATTATCGTTATCTCCAAAGCGTACAATATTCTCAATTTCGTCAATTGCTACGGTATCATTCTCATTAACAATTGGAATGACGCGGTCTTCAATCAACTTTTCAAATGTATTGACGACGTTATTTCGAACGTGTTCATCTTCAATAACGTCTTTGGTTAACAACACTTGCCCCACAATATGACTATATTCTCCGAAAAATTTACTATAAATATGCATTAATTCTGACTGTCCTACAGCGGCCGCTGCTTGCTTGTCGCGAATTAACGTTGGTCGATTTGCTAACTTTAATTTCTTGACTCCTACTTGCACTGCACCTGATGTAACCAATACCACTTCTTTACCCGAATTCATTAAATCAGACAAAACACGCGTTAATTTTTCAATGCGCCCTAAATGAATCTCTCCATTGTCGTATGTTAAAGTTGATGTCCCTACTTTGACAACGATACGTTTACAGCTATGTAATTGATCTCGATACCCCATGCTGTTCATTCCTCCAAAAGCTTATAATTTTAAAAAATTATAGCAGACTTCATCAGAAAAGTCTTATTCTTTTTGATTACTCGATAATTTCTGTTTTTGAAATTATTTCCTTTATACATGGTTTAGATAAGACGCATAGTAGGAATATAACTAGAAAACGGGTGTGAGAGGATGAGATGAATGGAACGTAATCACACAATGATTCAGTTTTTTGAATGGCATTTGCCAGCTGACCAAAATCATTGGAATCGTTTAAAGGAAGTAGCACCTGAGCTAAAGGAAGCCGGCATTGATGCTGTTTGGATTCCTCCAGTTACAAAGGCATCTTCACCTGATGACAATGGCTATAGCGTATACGACGTCTATGACCTAGGTGAATTTGAGCAAAAAGGAAGCACCGCTACAAAGTATGGAACAAAAGAGCAATTACACGAAGCAATTCAAGCGTGTCATGACCACGGAATCAGCGTGTATGTTGACATTGTCATGAACCACAAAGCAGGGGCTGATGAAACAGAGACCTTTCAGGTAATTGAAGTAGATGCTGATAATCGAACAAACGAAATATCTGAGCCTTTTGATATTGAAGGGTGGACAAAATTTACATTTAACGGTCGAAACAATAAGTACTCAGATTTCCAATGGAATTTTACACATTTTAATGGGACAGACTATGATGCTAAAGAAGATCGTTCTGGTATCTTTAAAATCCTTGGTGAAAATAAAAAGTGGAATGAAGAGGTGGATCAGGAATTTGGAAACTATGATTATCTCATGTATGCCAACATTGATTACGACCATCCCGATGTTAAGGGTGAAATGATTTCCTGGGGAAAATGGCTAGCAGAAACGTTAAATTGTGACGGCTACCGACTGGATGCCATTAAGCATATTAACTATAAATTTATCAAAGAATTTGTATCAGAAGTCGCTGCTGAGCAAGGAGAAGATTTTTATTTTATAGGCGAGTTTTGGCATCCTGACTTAAGAACAGCAGCAGATTTTTTAGATCGTGTTGAACACGGTATTGATATTTTCGACGTTCCTCTTCACTACAAGTTATATGAAGCTTCACAAAAAGGAAGAGATTTTGATTTACAAACAGTATTTGATGATACACTTGTCCAAATCCATCCATTAGATGTGGTTACCTTTGTAGATAATCATGATTCGCAGCCCAACGAGTCCCTTGAATCATGGATAGAAGACTGGTTTAAAGAATTAGCGTACGCCTTAATTTTACTTCGAAAAGATGGATACCCATGCATATTTTATGGGGATTTCTTCGGTATCTCTGGGGACAACCCTATGGATGCAAAAAAGGACATGCTCACAAAGCTTTTATCGGTGCGCTACCACAAAGCGTATGGAGACCAAGATGACTATTTCGATCATCCCAATACAATTGGCTGGGTTCGTCATGGAGACCCCTCTATTGAAGGCTCTGGCTGTGCTGTCATTCTTTCAAATGGAGATGAAGGAGATAAGCAAATGTTTGTAGGAAAAGAGCACGCTGGTAGTACTTGGATTGATATGCTTGAAAAACGAGACGATCAGGTTACAATTGATGAGAATGGCTATGGTTGTTTTACGGTTAATAGTCAAAGTGTATCCGTATGGATTAAACAATAGAAAAGAGTTTGGGACATAACAAAATGATTGCTTCTAAAACACGAACACTAGCTGTTCCCATCTCTTTGATTTGTCTCAACACGTTCGTTCCATTGCGCTACGGTCACTCGCTTTCCGCGGGGAGGAACCTGAGCTTCCTCGCTGCGCTGCGGGATCTCAGTTTTTCCTCTCTTTCCCGCAGGAGTCGAGTGTCCTACGCTCCATTCCACCCTGTTTCCAACATTGTTTTCACAATCAACCAAAAAAACCTGAACGATTAAAAGTTATGAACTCTCAACCGTTCAGGTATAGTAGAGGCTGAACTACTTATGTCTCAGTCTCTTTTTCACTTTTTCGCTTCATGCACTTTTAACTTCTTGCCTTTGATGCTTTTATTTTTTAATCCCTTCAATACAGATGGACCTTTACCGTTTAAAATCTCAACGTACGAATGATTATCTTGGATGGTAATAATCCCAATATCTTGAGCGGACATACCAGGCAATTTAGCAATAGTTCCCACAAAATCAACCGCACGAATTTTCTTTTTCTTACCGCCATTAAAATATAACTTCATAATATCTTGGTTAACTTTTTCACGCTTCTCTTCTCTTAGAACTACCGGTGCTTCCATTTTCTCTTGAAAAGCCGTTCTGTTAGCTTTTACTTCTTCAACAGATGGTGGGTTACTTAACTGAATATCAGCTTGGCTGTATTCACGAATTTCTTCTAAGAACTTTTGCTCATAAGACGTCATAAACGTAATGGCTTTTCCTGACTTACCAGCACGTCCTGTTCTACCCGTACGATGCACGTATTTTTCTTTTTCAAGTGGGAAATCAAAGTTAATGACAAGCGTAATATCTTCGACGTCAATTCCTCTAGCAGCAACGTCAGTGGCTACTAGATAGCGAAACTCACCGCGCTTAAAGTCATCCATTACTTCAAATCGATCTTCTTGAACCATCGCTCCGTGCAGTAAATCAGCAGAATAATCACGTTCGTCTAAGTACTGAAAAACTTCTTTTACTCGTTCTTGTGTTCGACAAAAGATGATGCAGCTATCTGGGTTTTCAGCAACCGTGACATCTGATAACAAGGAAAGCTTACTCCCTTCTTCCACTTCCATCACGTGATGTGTAATAAGCTGCGGTGCTTTTCCTACTGTTTCGATTTGGATACGCTCAGGATTAATCATATATTTCTTAGCTAAACCTTCAATATCAGCTGGAAACGTTGCAGAGAAAAGCATCGTAGTTCGACTAATCGGAAGCTTATCTAGAATCGCTGATACTTGATCAATAAAACCCATATTTAACATTTCGTCTGCTTCGTCTAATACAACATATTTTAAACATTCAACAGATAACGTGCCTTTTTCAATATGATCTAAGACGCGGCCAGGTGTCCCCACTACGATATGCGTTTTTTGTTTTAGCATAGTCTTTTGCTTCATAAAAGACTGTCGGCCGTAGATGGCCACGCTATTAACACGCTTATAGCGACCGATACTCTTCATTTCATCACTAACCTGTGCCGCTAATTCACGGGTAGGCGTCAGCACAAGTACTTGTGGCTTGTTTTCAAGCCAATCTACTTTTTCACATAGTGGAATGGCAAAGGAAGCTGTTTTTCCGCTTCCTGTTTGTGAGGTTACAATTACGTCTTTATCTTCTAATACTTTGGGAATAACACGCGCTTGAACTGGTGTTGGTTGGTTATATTCTAAGGCATCTATGGCCTTTATGATTGGATCACTAATTGCGTAATCAGTAAATGTTGAACTGGACATATGGTTCCTCGCTTTTTTATTATTTAACGTTCCTTGTTACATATAGAATTCACTTTATAAGCTTTTATTAGTATAAACGATTTATGAGAGAGAACAAACAATAAAAAAGCTTCGGCTACTTATGGCCGAAGCTTTTTCATATTCTTATTTACTTTTTTGGATTTGTTCCTAACTCTTCAACCTTCACACTTTCAAACGTAGCTGTACCACCAGAAGAAAATAGCGAAATGCCTTGGTCTTCAGCTAAGGGAAATACTAAATTGGTATGCACCACTTTCCCACAGTCTATAAACACTTCTACGCTTGTTTTATCAACGAGAACCGTAAGACGTGCATTTTTGTTATTACCACCAAAAGGCGCTTGGCTTTCTTGAAACTTTTTCTCTTCGTCTGGATTTTCTACAAACGCTCGATTTACGTAGGAATAGTTTTCAGAAATAGCTAATCCCACATCAATATGTCGAGACTTGTCCTCTGATTCACGTAAACGCAAACCAATATTTTCGCTGTCTTCCCAAGACACATCAGCTTCTATTCGGTACGTTTCTCCCTTCATATCCAGTGTGTTAGATTCATCTATTAATGTTATATCATTATATTTTTTCTCCGATTTTACAAGCTGTTTTAAATCAGCCACAGGCTGAGAGGCTAATGCGTAACCGTACTGTTCATCTTCTTGTAGCGTAATTTCTCGAACAATTGAATCCGTTCCATTAAATCCGTCGGCTTCCATGGTAGGAGTGTTGTCTGCATATGACCATTTGTTCATCCAAGCAAGTCCGTAACGCTTGTTTAACTTGTCGTCAGCCTGGCCATCTTCAAATGTAACGCCACCATACCAATCAAAACCGTAATCTAGCCACTGAGGCTCTTCATACTCTTTTTCAAAGTTCTCTCCATTAAAGTCACCGATCCAATAAGCATAGTTGTTTGGTTTATCGACTGCTTCACCATTTGCACTCATACCAAGCACCCACTTAACAGTGCCATTAGGGCCTCTCATTTGGAATAAATCTGGACACTCTAATACGCCATAATCCTCCGTTTGAAAGTCACCAGTGAACTTCCATTCTTTCAGATTCCCTGATTCATAAAATCCAATTTTAGAACCTTCTGCAAGCAGCATCACCCATTTATCACGTTCATCGTCCCATATAATTTTGGGATCGCGAAAATCTTCTATGCCAGGATTGGATAATACAGGTTCATCGCCAGCACTTTGAAACGTTTTTCCTTCATCTGTGCTATACCATAAATACTGCTCTTGCTTCCCTCCGTCTTCTGAAGGTTGCGTTACAACTGCGATAAACGCATCCTCTCCAAATCCAGCTGTATTGTTACGATCAACAACAACAGAACCTGACCATGGATCTCCATTTTTATTCGTGTACTTTGGAATTGCTACTCCTTCATCTTTCCAATGAACAAGGTCTTCCGAAGTTGCATGGCGCCATTCAGTTCCATTACCATCGGGATAATCCTTATTGTAAAGGTAATAGTAGTGATACTGTCCATTATAGAAAATCGGCTTTTGTGGATCATTTTTCCATTTATCAGGTGCCGTAAAATGGTAAGACGAGCGATAAGATGTTGATTCCACAGGTTTTTTTTCGCTCTTATCTTCTTTATTCATTTGATTCATCCATACATAAATGCTAGCGCCTATTATGATTGCTAAAATGATAACTAGCATAGTCCACCTTCTCTGTATTGAATTCAACCTGCCCATACTATCACCACGCTTCATTAAAAGTATTATGTCACCCAATGGTTTTACCCAATAAATAAAAAGAAAATGCCACTATCATGACATTTTCTTTTTCATTTCATATCAAAGATTATTTTTTCTTTTCATCATACGTGATTTGACCTTGTTCTAAAGTACCATTTTGGACAACTGAAGATTTGTTGCCTTTCATATCAAGTAAGAATGAAGGTGCAAACGTTGATTTCTTATCTTCAAAGAATCCGCGGTTTGTCATATAGCTTGTTACAACAAATTTGTCAGAGTCTTTTTGTGGAATCACGTAGTGTGCGTATGTCCATGTTACATCATTTGGATCTAAATCTTGATGCAATACAATACCTGTGTCATTCATTGGTTTATATGGACCTGTTAAAGAATTTGACACATAGCCAAGCATGTAAATATCTTTATCATCGACACCATCAGTCGTCATTTTAGAACCACGTGTGCTTGTAAATAAATAGAACTTGCCATCCTTTTTGAAGATATTGGGACGTTCAATTTCATCTGTTACTGTATTTGATACAATTAGTGGCTTCATTTCATTTTTCAACGTGTAGTCATCGTTAATTTCAACGATACCAATCGCACCGTTTGCAAGCTCTGCTTCATCTTTCTTATCACTATTGTCAAGGTTCTTAAACTCATCGCGGAAGAACTTCATACCGTTGCCGTAGTAAGCGCGATTATAAAGAGACTCTTCACCAGAATAACCATATTCAGTACCTGTGTTTGCTTCAAAAACTAAATATTTGCGACCTTTATCTTCAATGTAGTGAGGGTCACGTAGCGTATGGTTGTTCATAAAGTTACGATCTTCGAAAGCTTTGTTTACAGACTCATACGTTTTGCTGTCTCCACCTTCGTAGATTGATTTATGATCTTCAACACCGTCAACTTTCAGCGTGTTTTCTTGTTGTTCAGAAACATTAACCTGTGCTGTTGTAAGAGTTTGTTTACCGAATAATTTTTGGCTTTCATTAAAATCACCACGGTTTGTATAGAATAAGCGAATTTCACCGTCATCTGTGAATAATGCAGATCCTGACCATTCTTCTATTTGTCCTTTTAAGTGCTCGTCGTTTGCTTCGTACTTGTCATTATCGTCAAATACACGACCAGCATTTTTCCAAGCGTCAACGGAATTGTCTCCTGCTTTTTTATAGAACATGTAGATAAATGTATCGTTAGGGTTCTTAGGATCTCCAGCTAAACCAAATACAATGTGATAACCGTTATATTCCGCTACCGTACCGTCAGCATTTTGCAATGGCCATGTGTCCCATACGTCCATTTTGATTTTGTTTCCATTTTTATCTGTTTTAACAGCTGATTCTACATTTTTGATTGTTGATTCATCAAAGCCTGGTACCGTATAGCGCTTGTCACCATGTTGGTTTACCATGTTCTTCATTGCTTCACGCGTAATTTGTGAAGTACCGTACGTTTCTTTATAGGATTTTGCTTGTGCTTCATCTACACCTTTACCTTGAGCAGAAGCAGGTGTAAAGCTACCTCCTAATAAAATTGCTGCACTTAAGGATGCTACCGTTGCTTTTGACGCAAAATTACGAAAGTTCATCAAGTTTTCCTCCTAGTAGATAGTTTTTCATGCTTTGGCAAGACACGGACGATACTTCTTTGGCTTAAATTGGTTCCGGCTTGATTGATCGTTCGTTCCATACCTGATACATTAAGTATAAAAAACAATGCTTCGACTGAATACGGCATAAATTGATTGAGTTTTCGTCTTAAATTGATATGCATGACAAAAGAACGACAAAAGAAGCCCTTTCTCAAATTGAAAAAGGACTTCAATGATTATGGCTTGCTAGCTTCCCGTAAAACGTCATCTAACTGTCTAAGCGTTTCGCTTTGTGAAAGCTCTCGATTCAAGTATCTTTTTAGCGTACGACCTGCTTCTCGCTTAGCAGATGATGAATAAGCAAACCAATTGGAATTATAGGTTTCTTTCGTGTGGTAAACATTCAGTACTTCTTTACTAATGGGACCTATATCATTTACTTTTATATGTTTAAAAGCTGGAGCAAAGCTAAAGCGTTCAGTCATAAAACGCTGACCTTCACTTGATGACACCATCCAATTTAAGAATTTTTTGGCTTCTTGCTTTTTGATCGAAGATGATTTTTTATTCACAACCCAGTAGTTTGGAACACCTGTTAAAATTTTGCTGTTGGCTTTATCATTTAATGGAACTGGAAAAATACCAAACGACTTATCGAGAGCTTCCTCATCTAATAGCGGCTGTACCCAGCTTCCCTGCAGTATCATCGCTGCTTCTTCATTTGCTAACATCTCCACTTCAGTATAATAATCTGTTTTCGTTGCAGATTGATTTCCATATTGGAGAGTTAAGTCTAAGAATGATAACAAATCTTTTGCGATTACGTTTGTCGTAAAGCTTTCTTTCCCTTTTTTCAGCTGATGATTAAATTTTATTGGATCTTGCTGAATTGCAAAAGCAAGGCTAGTTAAGTGATAACCCAACTTCCACTCTTCGTAATAGCCGTTTGCAAAAGGCGTAACACCGATGTTTTTAAGCTTCTCTGCTGCCACTTTTAACTCTGAATACGTGCGAGGAATAGATTGAATACCAGCTTTTTGAAATAGCTCTCTATTATAAACAATTCCAAAACCTTCAATATCCATCGGCATGCCATATACTTTGTCTTCTACCGTAATTGGGTTTAACGTATCAGGATATGCTTTTTCAACCCAAGGCTGGCTACTCAAGTCTTCTAAATAATTAATCCATTCTTTTGTCGCATCATAGCCGATATTTGTAAAGATATCGGGCCCTTGACCTGCAGCAATTTGGGCAATGATATCAGAGAAATCATCCGATGCTCCACCCACCGTTTCGACATGGATTTTGACATTTGGGTTCTGTCTTTCATACTCCTGTACCATTTGTTCAAACTGCGTTGCAATTTCGACTTTAGGATTACGTATAGTTAAGACGACCTGTTCTGTTTCTTTATTTTCCGTTTCAGTTTGAGCGTTTGAAGAACCACAGCTTGTCAACACACTCAGTAAAAGAGAGACAAAAAACAGGTAGCATATTTTTTCTTTCATTTATTCACCCTTGCCTCTCTTAGCCTATATAGATGATTTTTCACTATCTCTTACATTGGCGTATAAAGCCCGGTATTCAAAAAGAGTTAAACCAACTACCTTCTTAAACAGCTTCGAGAAATACTTTTCATCCTGATAACCAAGCATTAACGAAATAGAATGAATGGTTTCAGCCGTTTCTAATAACCACTGTTTCGCTTGTCTTACTCTTAAATTTGTTACATATTTAGATAGCGTCATACCCGTTTCTTTTTTAAATTTCCTTGATATATGTTCTCTTGTTAAAAAAAACATTTTTGATAGTTTCTGGAGGCTAATATCTTCCATATAATAGTCTTCTACATATGCTACTATTTCTTGCATACGCTTCAGTGCTTCTAGCTCATCCACTTGACGAATTGCTCGATATTGATTGCCCTTTAGTGCTGTCAAAAGACCGTTAAACACCTCTGGAATTTGATTAAAGGAAGAGAATGAATCTTGAACCAAACGAATTGGAATTGAAATATTTTCACTTATCCACCGCTCTACATAAACCCATTGATGTTTTGCCGTTAGGACAATGTACAGATTCTCCTCACCCTGAAATGTAAAAGTTGCTCCCATATTCCGCGCTTGTAATTCATTTGAAAGCTCATTAATACAAGGATCAGGTTGATGTCCTTGATAAAAATATAGCAGTGTAAAATCTATGTCTTCCGCTTCTGGAATTATTGAATGTAAAAATGCTGTATCCGTTCCTTCATTTAAACATAAGGACGTCATTAGTTGACTGTGACGAAGTTTTTTAGCCTCGGCTAGTATTTCTTCGTTTTCTTCTTGTTCTGCCTCTAAAGAGTCTACTACTTTTGTTAACACTTGTTGAAAAGCTTCAGGGTCAATTGGTTTCAGCAAGTAATCAAAGCTATTTAATTGAATAGCTTTGCGCATAAATGTATAATCATCATACCCCGTAACAAGTATGACTTTTCCTGTATACGAATGTTGATTTAACCTTTCAATCAGCTGTAAACCACTCATTTTTGGCATTTTAATATCCGTAAAAATCACACCAGGCTTTTCTTTTTCAATTATCTCCAAAGCCTCTATGCCATTAGTAGCTTCTAACACTTCATTGATTCCTACGCTTTCCCATTCTCCTAGTTGGCGCATCACTTTACGAACATTTTTCTCGTCATCAACAATCAACGCTTTCACTATATTTACCTCCCTCAGCAGTCAAATCAATAGCTGTTTTATTCAAATTGAAATTCTACTTATTAATAGGAATTGTCATCATTACCTCAAAGCCTTTTCCCTCTAGGCTATCAATATAAAACGCTGCTTCATGACCAAAATGTAGCAATAGCCGATCATAAATATTCTTCAACCCTATACCTTTTTGTGTAGCACTACGGTTATAAATGGTTTGACGAAGTGAATTCAGCTCAGCTTCTTGAAGGGTTGGACCATAACTTTTCACTGCTAGCTTAATAACTCTCCTTTCTTTTTCACCAATAATTTCTAAACGTGATTCGTCACTATGCTTTTCATAGCTATGCTTAAAATAATTTTCAACTAAAGGTTGTAGGAGCATACTCGGAATAAGCTCATTCTCAACTTCTTTATCTACTGAGAATTGAACATCGACCTCTTCTCCAAACCGCTCTTTTTGTAGCACCAAATAAGAATGGATATAGTCTAGCTCTTTATCTACTGTTACTAATTGATCTGCTTGCAATGAGTAACGCATCATCTTTGATAAAGAAATGATCAATCCATAAACCCCTTTTGCTCCAGAATCTAAAGCAACAGCGCCTATCGACTGCAAAGCATTGAATAAGAAATGTGGATTCACTTGAGACTTGAGCGCTCTTAGCTGACTTTTCTTTACTTCAATCTCCAACTTATATTCCCGATCAATATGATTGTTAATACGGTGCAGCATTTCTTGCATATGATTTTCTAAATGGCCAATCTCATCTTTGCGAGAAGTTGTAAGCGTCACATCCATGTTTCCACCTTCAATGGATCGTACTTTATCACTCAAAACTCTTATTGGCTTTGTGACAATGCGTGAGATTAGAAAAACCATAATTACTCCCAGCACTACCACGCCCAATCCCAACACAACGTTTGTATAAGCCGCTTTTTTAGCATCTTGAAACAAGGCATCTTTAGAAATAATCTTCACTACTCGCCAGTTATTCAGTGGTGCCTGTAAGCTTTCAGTGAGTACAAGCTCTGTTGACTCACTCAATGCTGTAAGCTCCTTTTTACTAATCGTTTGTCCCATTTGCTTTGGATCACTGGAATACATTACTTTATAATCTTCGTTAAGTAAGAAAACCGATGTACCATCGTCTCCCTCAAGCTGTTTTACTAATGGAGAGTACGAAGTAATATCAATATCCATTGTTAGAAAGCCAAGAAACTCTTCACTTAAAATGTTTTTAATTTTATGATGCATTGTTACTACCATGGAATCTTCTGTCTTAGGGATAATTGGAACGTTGTCATAATTTTTAGCTTTATGCGGTTCTTCAATCACATAATCTTGCTCTGATTGATAAAGCTGTTTAAATGGAGGGTGCTTGACATAATTACTTTGTGTTTTTGGTGCGCTCAAATTTGATTTATAAACAATCAATGATTCTTTTTCCTTGTGAAAATAAAAGCGGAGCTGCACCAATTCTGGCCTTGTCGCTGAAAATGTTTCAATACTCTTTTCAAAAGATAAAAAATTACTGCTATTTTCTTTTGGCAAGCCCTCATCAAAAACTTGTAGTATATCTGGCATGTTATAAACGGAATACGGCAATGTAATCATTTTTTCAAAGTGTTGCTCAAGATCATTTCCCGCTTCACGTAGCTCTTCACGGCTTTTTTCCAACTCCTTGTTCTCAATGCTACTTTTTGTATTTCCATAAATAATAAACACCGACAGGAAGTATGGTAAGATAATAAATATTACTAGAAGCAGTAATAACCGAACTTGAAAGCTTCTCATTTATTGGCTCCTTTTCTATGTTGTTAAACCACCTGAAAAGCCCTTCCTAAAGCATTTATAGACTATAACAGGGCTTATATTACGTCAATCATACCGAAGTAATACTTACTACCCCTAAAAATATGTAAAATAATGTTTTTTTGGTTTATACTGGTTTTTTTATAAGATTTACTATTTATAATTCATGAATTTTTATACATTTTCTTCTAAAAATATTTTTTTATATAGGTATTTAAACTCAAAAAATGTAATTAGAATATAAATAAAATACCATTTTTATCCTATTTCAAATGACACCGTATACTTTTCTGTTGTCAGCAAAATGAAGCTAATGTAACGGCTTCAATTATTCTCAATCATCACCTTTTATTTTCATACCTCCTTTCCTCCATTAGATAAAAAAGACACTTATACATTTCCAGTTTATACAATCATATTATTAGATAAAAAACGCACAAGAGTGATAAGATATATGTAGAAACACTGTACAAAACCTTGCTTTTCAAAGGAAATCAGACGATCAGACAACTTTTTTAAAAAACTTGCTATATTTCCTTTGACAAAACAACAGGTTTTATATAATAATGAGTATTGAATTAGAATTATTATAATTTATTGAGGAGGAATTTCGATATGTCATTAATCGGAACTGAAGTAAAACCATTCGTAGCACAAGCTTACCAACAAGGTGAATTCCTTGAGGTTACTGAAGAAAACTTTAAAGGTAAATGGAGCGTAGTTTGCTTCTACCCAGCAGATTTCACTTTCGTATGTCCAACTGAATTAGGTGATTTACAAGACCAATACGCAGCATTAAAAGAATTAGGCGTAGAAGTATATTCAGTTTCTACAGATACACACTTCACACACAAAGCATGGCATGACCATTCAGAAACAATTAACAAAATTGAATACATTATGATTGGTGACCCTTCACAAAAAATCTCGCGTAACTTTGAAGTATTAAACGAAGAAGAAGGTCTTGCTGATCGCGGAACATTTATCATCGATCCAGATGGCATTATCCAAACTATTGAAATCAACGCTGGTGGTATCGGCCGCGACGCAAGCACACTTGTTAACAAAATTAAAGCAGCACAATATGTACGTAAAAACCCAGGTGAAGTTTGCCCAGCTAAATGGCAAGAAGGTTCTGAAACACTAACACCAGGACTTGACCTTGTAGGTAAAATCTAAGGAGTTTGATTACATGTTATTAGATGCAAATATCAAAGCACAGCTAGATCAGTATCTTCAATTATTAGAAAGTGACATTGTGCTAAAAGTAAGCGCGGGAGAAGATAAAGTATCCCGCGACATGCTTTCATTAGTAGATGAACTAGCAACAATGTCATCTCGCATTAAAGTTGAAAAAGCTGAATTAGAGCGTACACCGAGCTTTAGCGTAAATCGTATCGGTGAAGATACAGGTGTAACATTTGCCGGCGTCCCTTTAGGACATGAGTTTACTTCATTAGTTCTTGCTTTATTACAAGTAAGTGGACGTGCACCAAAAGTTGATCAAAAAGTGATTGACCAGATTAAGAGCATTAAGGGCGAATACAAATTTGAGTCTTATATCAGCTTAAGCTGCCATAACTGCCCAGATGTTGTACAAGCTCTAAACTTAATGAGTATCTTAAACAATGGTATCTCTCACACAATGATTGACGGTGCGGCTTATAAAGAAGAAGTAGAAAGCAAAGATATTATGGCAGTTCCAACTGTTTACCTTAATGGTGAAGAGTTTGGCAGCGGTCGTATGACAATCGAAGAAATTTTAAATAAACTGGGCAGCGGCCCAGATGCAGCAGAGTTTGCTGATAAAGATCCTTACGATGTACTTGTTGTTGGTGGCGGTCCGGCTGGTGCAAGTGCCGCGATTTATGCAGCGCGTAAAGGTATTCGCACGGGTATTGTAGCCGAGCGCTTTGGTGGACAAGTTATGGATACAATGGGCATCGAAAACTTTATTAGCGTTAAGAAAACAGAAGGTCCTAAACTCGTAGCAAGCTTAGAAGAGCATGTTAAAGATTACGGCATTGACGTAATGAATTTAGTACGCGCTCGTAGCTTAAAGAAAAAAGACCTTGTCGAACTTGAGCTGGATAATGGCGCTGTTTTAAAAAGTAAAACAGTCATCCTTTCAACAGGTGCTCGCTGGCGTAATGTTGGTGTACCTGGAGAAGCAGAATTCAAAAACAAAGGTGTAGCTTACTGCCCACACTGCGATGGTCCTTTATTCGAAGGTAAACGCGTAGCCGTTATTGGCGGTGGAAACTCAGGCGTGGAAGCAGCGATTGACCTTGCAGGTATCGTAAATCACGTAACTGTTTTTGAATATATGCCTGAACTGAAAGCCGATGCTGTATTACAAGAGCGTCTAAACAGCCTTCCAAATGTAACTGTCGTGAAAAATGCTCAAACAAAAGAAATTACCGGAACTGATAAAGTAAACGGTATTACTTACATTGATCGTGAGACAGAGGAAGAAAAACACGTTGAATTAGAAGGTGTATTTGTTCAAATAGGCTTAGTACCAAACACTGATTGGTTAGGCGATGATGTAGAACGTACACGTATGGGAGAAATCGTTGTTGATAAGCATGGTGCGACTAACATCCCTGGCGTATTCGCTGCGGGAGACTGCACAGACAGTGCTTATAAACAAATTATTATCTCCATGGGTTCAGGTGCAACAGCAGCTTTAGGTGCTTTTGATTATCTAATCCGTAACTGATTAAAAGTTAACGATTTATCCAATTGAAAGAACCCTTGTCTTTGGACAAGGGTTCTTTTTTTATAGTTACATTCCAATTTGAGTATTTTCTTTTTTACGCTTAGAACGCCCTCTCCATGCTGGCACTATCACTGCTAAGATCGTTAATACAATCAGTGACATAGCCAATGGACTCGTCAAGAAAATATTCCAGGATCCCCCTGAAATCGTCAACGATTGACGAAGCGAATTTTCCATCATTCCACCTAAAATAAAAGCTAAAATGAATGGTGCTGCTGGAAACACAAAGATTCTCATTAAGTAACCTAGAATTCCAAACAAAACGAGGAGATATAAATCAAACGTGCTGAAACTTACAGCGTACACTCCCACCAAGCTTGAAATAATAACGAGTGAAATTAAAAGTGGACGCGGCACTTTTAATATTTTTACGAAGTATGGTATCAACGGAAGATTTAAAATTAACAAAAATACGTTTCCGATATACATACTTGCAATAATTCCCCAAAATATAGATGGATTTTCCGTCATGAGTAATGGACCTGGTTGAACACCTAAAACAAGAAATGCGCCCAACATAACAGCAGTTGTACCTGAACCTGGAATTCCTAGGCTTAATAATGGTACAAACGCACCGCTTGTTGCTGCATTATTCGCTGTTTCTGGTGCTGCCAAACTTTTAATAGAGCCCTTCCCAAACTCCTCTGGCTTTTTAGCTAGCTTCTTTTCAGATATATAAGCTACAAACGAAGAAATTGTCGCACCTGCACCCGGTAAAACCCCTAAGATAAATCCAAGAAAGGATTGTCTCGTCATAGGTCCAGCCATGTCTTTATAGTCTTGCTTACTTAACTTTAAACTACCGATATTATTTAATCCTTTTAGTTTTTGCTTACGGTTTAATATTAAAAAGCAAACTTCAGCTAAAGCAAATACGCCAAGTGCAATAATTAAAAAATCAATTCCATCTAATAAGTTCACGCTGCCAAATGTAAATCTACTCGTACCCGTTTGTGCATCAATTCCAATAGTCACAACCATAAAACCAACAACTGCTGAAATTAACGCTTTAATTGTTGAACCTTCCGATAGGCTAGCAATGGCCGTCAGCCCAAGGAGCATTAGCGCAAAGTATTCTGGAGGACCGAATACGATGGCCACGCTGGCCAGCATCGGTGCGAACGTCATCAAGAGCACAACGCTAACAGTACCCCCAATAAATGAACAAATAGCTGAGATGGCTAACGCCTTACCCGCTTTTCCCTGCTGAGACATCGGGTAACCATCGAATGATGCTGCAACGGTTCCTGCTACTCCAGGGGCATTTAATAAAATGGAAGATGTCGATCCACCGTACATCGAACCATAATACACTCCTGCCATCATAACCAGTGCACTTGTTGTATCCATTCCATACGTCACTGGAATCATAATCGCAATTGCACTGATTGGTCCTAGACCTGGAATCATTCCGATAATTGTTCCAATAAAAACACCGATGAAGACAAATAGTATAGCTTCCCAGCTAAAAGCAACTTGAAACCCTTGTACAATTCCTTCAAACATGACTCTCTTCCCCCTTTCTTATCTCATTAAAATGGCAAAATACCTGCGGGTAATCGGATAGCTAAACCATAGTTAAATAAAACATAAGACCCAATCGAAAAAATACAGGCGGTTAAAATATTCCCCACCCAATTTTTATAACCGAGAAATCGAGAGCAGAAAATAATAAAGGCCGTTGTCATAATAACGAAGCCGACTACTTCTAGTACGGTAATATAAGCTAAAATAAGAGCCATAACCCCTAAAAGCATAAATAATTCGTTCCGCTTAATGACGCGCTTTTTCTTTTGTTCTTCTGTATCACTATCTGGACTAAAAAAGAGAACGATAGCTAACACGAATAAGCCAAAGCCGAGCATTTTTGGAATAAGATCTGAATCTACAGGAACAAACGCATACTCAGGTAAATTAAATGCTAAAAATAAATAGATGACTGATAGAGTCATTAATGCTAAACCTAACCCCTTATTAACAGACCACTTCATGCGGTTACCTCCTTTATTTTTTTATAAACCCTAGCTCTTTTAATAAAGTCTCTAGCTCTTTCGATTGTTCATCTAAAAATAATTTAAATTCTTCGCTGTCCATATATTGTTCATCCCAGCCGTACGATTCGCGAACCTTTGCAAAAGATTTTGAATCGGATGCTTTCTTAAAGATTTTTTGATAGTAATCTAATTGTTCTTTTGTCATATTAGGTGGTCCAAAAATACCACGCCATACAATAAACTCAGCGTCAATTCCTTGTTCTTTTCCTGTTGGCAAAGTACCTAAAAACTTATCTCCTTTTAGCCGTTCAGGTGAAGTGATGCCCAAAACTTTCATTTTCCCAGCTCGTGCTTGTTCAGCCGCGTCCAATACGCCGGTTGACACCACATCTACACTACCGTTTAAAACAGCCGTCATCGCTCCACCTTCCTGATCAGAGATATAGCGAATTTTTGTAATATCCACACCCGCTGCATTTGCGAATAACACAAACTGCATATGGTCCATGCTTCCTGGTGATGAGTTTCCAATAACAGTAACTTTTTCTGGCGTTTTTCTCATCTCTTCAAAAAGCTCATCTAAACTGTCCCAACGAGCATCACCGCGCACTGCAAAAGCTCCGTAATCTGCAATTAAATTTGCAATAGGCGTAAAGTCTTTGTAACCATATGGAGACTGTCCATTCAATGCAACAAAGTGTATAGGAGGTGAACTAATAAACAGATTATGAGGGTCATTTCGCTTATGAATGTATGCCCAACCAACAGCGCCTCCCCCACCTGGCTTATTTACAACGCCAAATCCTTTGTTTGCTAAGTTTTCTTCATCAATTGTACGTGCTAACATACGTGCTGTAGTATCCCATCCTCCACCTGCTGCAGATGGCGCAATAATTTCAATAGATCGGTCTGGCTCCCACTCTCCTTGTTCATTAACTTTTCCTTGTTGAACTGGCATGGAACAACCGGTTAATGCAACTAAGCTTACACTAAGTAAAACTAACCATTTTTTAACCAATGAAAGCGCCCCCTTTTTATTTTTAACTAATTTTACCTACCGAGTTCGTTTTTGTAACCGTTTTCTTTTTAAAGTGTATTAAGGTTATTTTGCAAATTAAGTTCATTTTGTTCACAAAAAAAGCTTTCAAAGAGTGAACTCTTTGAAAGCTCCTTATTCGGAATAAACAACATAGTATTTTCGCTCTGGCTTTCCAACAATCCCATATACCAGCTCAGCTTTCACTTCATGAATAGAGATTAGATATTCTAAATATCGTCTTGAAGTAGTGCGAGAAGCGCCTAGAAGTTTGCCAAGTTCTTCTGCTGTAATCTCTTCATTTTGCTGCTTTAATAATTCTCTCACTTTTTCTAAAGTTAACTGATCGATACCTTTTGGAAGATGATTTCCATCTATTTTTTTAGTATTTTTAAACTGAAAAAGTTGGTCTGCCATCGTTTGAGTAATTTTTTGCTGAGAATTTAAGACTCGATTATTTCTGCTTACCTTCTCAATAGCATCAGAAAGACGTTGAAGCTCAATTGGTTTAACTAGATAATCAATGACACCAAGGTTATATGCATCTTTCAATACGCTTATATCAGTTGCAGCTGTAATTAATATCACTTGTACGGTTAAACACTGTTCTTTCAATTGGTGAATCAAGTCAATTCCTATTTGATCAGGTAAATATAAGTCTAATAAGATTAAGTTAGGCTGCCAACGCTTTACTTCATCTAGAGTTTCTTTCGCTGTTGCAACTGTTTTCACTTCTTTTACTTGCTTTAAGCTTTTTACATACTGACAGTGAATATCTGCTACTCTGTAGTCATCTTCTGCAATTAAAACCTTCATATCATGTCGCTCCTGTTTTTGGTATATGTATATGAATAACAGTTCCGTATGGCTGATTTTTTGATAGATGGATTGTTCCATTGAGTTCATCTAAAGCAGCTTTCACAAGCGCTAATCCAAAACCTCTATGTCTCCCTGCTTTTGTGGTGTACCCTTCGTTGAAAATCATGTTGATATCCGCCTTTTCAATACCGCAACCATTATCTCCTAACTCAATAACTAATTCATCGCCTATATCTGTTAGAAACAAATCGACAAGTGGTTCTGCTTCTTCTGCCACAGCATCAAACGCATTATCAATAATATTTCCTAATATAGTGACTAAAGTTGCCGTCATCTTAATTGGCCAAGTCATCTGAATAAAGCTATCTTCATCAATAATAAAGTCAATCTTCTTTTCAGAAGCTTTAGAAAGCTTGCCAATTAAAACTGCCTGTATAGTCGAATCAGTAATTCGTTCGAATAACACACGCTCATATATTTTTTGTTGGCCAATTTCTTCGTGAATGAATTGCTTGGCCTTTTCACTATACCCCAGCTGCAGCCATCCAGAAATGGCATATAGCTTATTCGTATATTCATGAGTTTGTGCACGCAGGTCTTGAGAATACTGTTGAACCTCCGATAAAGTGTTGACTAGCTCTTGAACACCAGATTTCTCTTGAAAGCTAGCCAATTTGCCCGCGTAACTATCTTTTTCACCAATTATTTTATAATGTACAATCAACGGCTTTTTATCGTAGATTGTCTCATAGTGACCGGTGGCCAGCTGATTAGCGAGCACATGCGAAATTTCCGAATCTCTTAAAACTTTTTGAACCGGTTGGCCAATGATATTCTCTCTAATTCCAAAAATCTTTTTGCCTGAATGATTAATGAGCGTCACATTCCCTTTTTGGTCTGTCGCAATTAACCCTTCATTTAGCGCTTCTAAAATAGCTCCTCTCTCTTTGTACAGCCTAGCGATTTGATAAGGCTCCAGACCAAACGTGTCCTTACGAATACTTTTGGCAAGCATAAAACTCCCCGCAACACCACTAATAAAAATAAAAGCAAGCCAAATAGAAAAAGCAGCAAGCCCTTGCTCAAATAAAGAATCCACATATGATAGCATAAAACCTACTGATACAACGCCAATAATCTGGTTATTTTCATCATAGATAGGTGACTTTCCTCTTACTGACATCCCAAGAGATCCTTTGGCAAATGAAATATAGTTTTCTCCTTCAATAAGAGCTCGTTCATTATCTCCGCCAATCATCTTTTGACCAATCTTCTCTTTATCAGGATGAGTATAACGAACCTCATCTGCATCACCAATTACAATAAACTCTGCGCCTGATTGCTTTCTAATTCGCTCAATGAGTGGCTGAATCATCGTAGCGTTTTCATTTTGCAGAATAACTTCCTTTACGAACGGCATTTCTGAAACAGCAATCGCTGTTGTTAATGCTTGTTCGCCTAGCAATTCGCGCGTTTGTTTTCGTTCAAAGTAAATATATACAATTACTACCATTAACATAATCATCGTAACTAAAATACAAACCAAGAACATAAATTTACGTTCTAACGGCCAACGAGCCTTCACTTTGCAACGCCCCCTACTATTTTAGTATAACGAGAGATGTAACTGATTGGTAGGTTTAGTTAGAATTATCTGACTTTTATTGCATAAAAAAGGAGACCTCTTTAACATAAGGTCTCCTACAATCTTCTACATAAAGAGCGGAATAATTAAGCCTGTCAACAGGAGGATAAGAGCTCCTCCTAACCTAGAAGCAATTTGTGCAAATGGCATGAGCTGCATACGCTTTGATGCTGAAAGAACGGCTACGTCACCAGTTCCCCCCATATTTGCCATACATAAACCCGCACAAATTGCCGATTCAATCGGATAAAAACCAACTAGTCGCCCAAGCAATGCTGCTCCGATTACGGCACCTAACACAACGCCAGCTACTAGTAAGATATACTGAAGGCTTAGCGCTTCTAACACAGCATTTAAATCTGTATACGCTACACCAATTCCAAATAGTAGAGCGAGTGTCCATGTCTTAGCAACAAATTGATACCACTGGCTCGCACTTCCACAACAATTTCAGGAATTAGGTTGGCAATTTTAGCAACAGCAACAAGGATAATCATCAATGCATACGGATGAAGCGGAATAATTGCACCTAATAAATGGCCACAAGCAAAGAATAGTAGAGCGGCTAATAATCCAATTCCCATTTTCGAAATATCAAACTTTGACTTCTTTTCTTCTATTTTTAAACCTGGAATAAGCTGACCGTTTCCTGACAATGAAGGGACCTTATTACCTAAGCTGTTTAATAGACTCGCAAAAATAATAGCGAATACGTTACCTAATGCTAATGCTGGAACAAGAATTGAAATATAATAGCTTGGAGAGTTTCCAAGTGATTCTGAGTAAACCTGAGCCATCGGAATTGCTCCAGCTCCCATTCCCCCACCTAAAATTGGCAGT
This sequence comes from Priestia sp. KCTC 13724, assembly GCF_056820425.1. Lineage (NCBI taxonomy): Bacteria > Bacillati > Bacillota > Bacilli > Caryophanales > Bacillaceae > Priestia > Priestia sp. KCTC 13724. The sequence goes on from NZ_JBXDLD010000005.1 coordinate 35,255, forward strand.
GTAATGACTAGAATTGCATCTTGCAGTGAAAAACCAATTAGAACCCCTACTATTCCTGAAATCACCATAGCTCCAATTACTGCACCAAAAATTGGAACAAAGTAGCGAACACCAATTTTAATGAGTACTTTCGAATCCATCCCTAAAATACTACCCGTGATCAAAGCTGCAATATAAAAGTCTAAAAACCCAGCAGTTGTCATAAAATCCGTCACATTTGTTGTTACGGTTTCCGGTAGAATCCCGCTATATACCATATAAGCGGAACCAAATATGGCAACAATAGCTCCTCCACCTAAATAAGATTTAATGATTGGTAAGCGATCTCCAATCCAACCTAAAGCTTCACCGAATACAACCATGACAAGTAAACTTCCAATCATACCAGCAGGTAGATTACCGGTATAAACCGTCACGACTGTGATGGCTAAAAACAAAGCAAACCATAAAATGGGCATGCCCATAATTGCCGGCTGCATATTATTTTGCGAAAGATCATATACTTTTGGCCTTTGATCTAAGGCATCTGACTTTCTCAATGGCTTTTCCATACGCTCCATCCCCTTTTTGTAATCGTTTTCAATTGACTTATAGACATTCTAAATGATTTTTAACGCGCGGTGATAGGTTATGAAACTTATTAAAGTTTTGTAATTAAAAAAATCAAATTGTTTGTCTAATTTTTCTAAATGACAGTAAATAATTGCTGGAATATAAAATAAAAAAGCCATTTGAATTCAAATGACTTTTTTATTTATTTAAAGGCTGGAATAGCTGTTTCATCGTACTTTTCTTCTAAGAATTTACGAACTTCTGGGCTTGTCATTGCTTCAGCTAGCTTCTTAATTGCATCTGAATCAGCGTTATCTTTGCGCGCTACTAAGGTAATTGCAAAATCATTGTCTACTCCTTCAGTAAGAAGTGCATCACTTTTTGGTGTTAAACCAAGAGGCGCGGCATAAGCTGGCGTCATGACTACCGCATCCGCATCATCATACATTCTCGATAGCATCAGTAAATCAACTTCTTTAAACTTAAGGTTTTTGGGATTCTCTTTAATGTCCGCCTTCGTATAATACGTATCTTTCTTGTCACCTAACTTGATAACATCATGCTGCGCAAGCAAAGAAAGAGAACGATCAATATTAGAAACGTCATTAGCAATGGCCACAGTCGCACCATCAGGTAATTCTTCTACTGACTTATAGTTCTTTGAATATACGCCATAATTTGCAAAATAAATTGGCTCAACGGCTACTAATTCTGCGTTGTTATTACGATTAAATTCTTCCATATAAGGCACGTGTTGAAAGAAGTTTGCATCTACTTCTCTAGCTGCAAGCGCGCTATTGGGCTGTACGTTATCACTCAAGACTTCTACTTGTAAGTCAATGCCTTCTTCCTTTAGCTTTGGCTTTACAAGGTCTAAAATCTCTGTCATTGGTGGTATTAAAGAGGCTACTTTTAACGTAACTTCTTCTCCATCTTGTCCTTGCTTATCTTTATTTTCATTTGTTTCGTTTGCTTGGCCACAACCACTTAGTGCTACAACAAGCACCAACATAAAAAAGAATAGTTTTTTCATTTTTTTCCTCCATTATTTATCTTTTATCCAACACTCTGGCCACAGTCATTCCAACAAATTGGACGAGCTGCACCAACACAATCATAATAATAATCATGTACATCATTAAATCTGTTTTAAATTGTTGATACCCATACCGAATGGCGAAATCACCAATTCCTCCTCCGCCAACAACTCCCATAATAGTCGAATACGAAATAAAGCTAATAATGGATGTCGTCAGTCCAAGGATTAGACCCGAGCGTGCTTCTACATAAACAAACTTAAACATAATTTCTCGAACAGATGCCCCCATCGAAATCGCTGCTTCGATAACACCTTTAGGCACATCTAACAGCGATTGCTCAACAAGACGTGAGTAGTGCGCAATGGCAATAATCGAGAGTGGAATTGTTGCTGCTGCTGTTCCAATTGCTGTCCCGAGGACAAAACGAGTAAACGGTATGAGGAAGACGACCAGTAATAAAAATGGAAACGAGCGAATTGTATTTACCATTAGGTTTAAGATTGAAAATATGAGTTGATTTTCAATCAATTGCCCCTTCCGACAAAGAAATAAAAAAGTACCAACGGGAAGTCCGATGAGAACTGCAGCTAAAATTGAAACACCAACCATCACAAAGGTTTCACCAATAGATTGCCATATTTCAGTTTCATATTGTGCCAAAACTTCAAGCATTGTCTATTTCCTCTCCCTCTGTTAATTGATCTACAAAATATTGTGCCCGATTCTCTTTCATTTGAACACCTTTTGGCTTTGTCGTTACCGTTTGATAGAGAGATCCATTTTCGAGAACGGTGACGCGATTGCATATGCTTTTAATGACTTCCATCTCATGGCTGACAATCACGATGGTCACACCTAAGTGCTGATTAATATCCTCTAATACTTTTAATAGATCAGCTGTAGTATTAGAATCCAGAGATGAGGTCGGCTCATCACAAAGTAACACTTGCGGCTTGTTTGCCAAGGCTCTTGCAATGGCCACACGCTGCTTTTGGCCACCGCTTAGCTGAGCTGGATACTTATCTTTTAGCTCAACTAAGCCAACAAAGCTTAAGCATTCTAGCACGCGCTTTTTCTGTTCCTCTTTTGGAGATCTTGTTAGCTCTAATGAAACAGCTACGTTATCGTACACTGTCTTATTAGAAATTAGATTAAAGTGTTGAAAGATCATCCCAATCGACTTTCTCGCTTCTCGAAGCTTCTTCCCACTCATCTTTGTTAAGATTTGAGCATTCACTTCCACTTCTCCCTCATCTGGAATTTCAAGTAGGTTCATAAGACGAAGCAACGTTGACTTCCCCGCTCCACTCGCTCCAATAATTCCATGAATCTCACCGCTATTTATCTCTAAAGATAACTCTTTAATCGCCTGAAACTGTGCAAATCTTTTACTTACACGATTTAATTTAATCATGAAAACCCCCTCCTTTCTTTAGTTGAAGGGTGAGAACATTCCTATGAACAGCTGCACTTAAAATAGAAATTATTCACCGCTGTTTATTTTAACATTATTTTATGCGATTTTATGAGGTTTTACTATATATTCAGCTTGAGCTTACATGCTTTTATTCTTAATCGCCTCGGCAAGTTCATATAAAGCATACTGCTCTTTAATTTTATAGGTTCTACCTTCTTTTTGCAGGTATCCTTTCTCACAGAACTGTGCCAATACGTGCAACAAGTGGCGATACGAAACACCGAGATAGTCACAAACAATGACGTGCTTTTCTCGGTAAACTCCGTTATCAGCCGTCTGTATAATAAAGTCCGCAAGCCTGTTCTCTAGAGGGAAAGCTAAGCTCTGTGAGTATTTAGCTGCCATTAACGTTGCTTTAACACTCAAAAACTTTGTTAATTCTCGAAGAAACTTAGCGTCTTCAAGCAACCTGGTGCGACATTGGGAGAAAGGCAACACCAAACAAACTGTTTTGGTGGCGGCTTGAATTCCTTTTGTATAGTACACATCGTTTAATAATTCCATTTCACCGATATAATCATGCGCATTGATAAAGTTAAGAAGCGATACTTTCCCGTTTTGATGTGTTACGTATATTTTCGCTTTTCCTTCTGCCACATAAAATAAAAAATCTGGTCTCCTTCCTTCGCGGATAATCCACTCATCGCGCTTATACTCTCGTACCTCAAGAAACTCTTCAATTTCAAAAGAAAACTGATTAGCAATTGAATGCCTTTCTAGATACAACCGCTTTTTTTCACCTTTGTAAATTTCCATCTGCCACCTCAAAACTATGAGATATCTCATAGTAATCATATTTATTCTCATGATATCATGCGATTGATAAGGAGGATACGAATGAATACACAACGATGGATGAGCACACATTTTTTTAGTTTTTTTCTGACATGGGGAATTTTTCTACCCTATTGGTCGGGCTGGATGATTCAAACAAAAGGAATTAGCGTTTCAGAAGCTAGTTTTATTATGAGTATTGGCTTAGTGGCGAGGGGGCTTTCTACACTATTTGCTTTTCCTTATTTATTAGAACGAGTCAGCAATAAAGCGCTTTTAAATATTGCGGGAATTGGCACGTTGATTGGGATTCTTTGTTACATTCCAGCTAATTCGTTTACAAGCTTACTAGTCGTAACCGTCTTTTTGCATATTTTTTACCCAACCTTAATGCCAGCTTTAGATAGTGTCGCTGGTGTTCTTGTACAAAGTAAACAGCTGAAACACTACGGAAAAAGTCGTCAATGGGGATCGATTGGATTTGTGTCTGTAGGTATCCTGTTAACTGTATTTACAGGAATGCTTGGAGATAACATGATCTTTTGGGCGCTACTGCTTGGGATTAGCTGCTTTGTCGCTCTTAGTTTCACAAGTGCTCCGGACATTTTATCGAAGAAACCACAAATAAACCAAGGTAAAAAGGTAAATATCATAGATTTAGTTCGCACCAAACATTTCTTAGTTGTACTTATTATTGTGGTGCTGCTTCAAGCCGCCCATGCTACTTATTACAACTATGGCTATATCTTTTTAAAAGAAATCGATGCGCCAATCTATCTAATCGGTGTCATTATCAATATTGCCGTTATTGCTGAGATTATTTTCTTTTCGATTGCAGATAAACGCTTTAGCCGATTTTCACCGGGTACCCTATTAGCATTAGCTGCAGCTGGCTCTTCTCTGCGATGGGTGTTAGTATTCATTTTTCCAAACATTATTGTCTTTTGTATGGCCCAAACCCTACATGCGTTTTCATTTGCGATGGGGCACTATGCTTTCATGAAATACTTAACAGCAAACATTCCACATACACATATTCCAAAAGCTCAAGGCATGTACTCAGCTTTCGCACTCAGCTGGAGCACGGCTGTATTCACAGTTTTCGGTGGCTTCTTATATGAAATTGAGCCAAGATATGCTTTCATTGGAATGCTTGCGTGTAGCTTACCTGCGATGTTAATTGCGCTTATCTACCGGAAGCTAGAAGTGGAAAAGAAGATTTTATTGTCTGCTTAGATGTTTTGATAATTAAATTTTGATTAAAAGAGTTTGAGTTTTGGACACGAACAATAGATGTTCCCATCTCTTTAGGTTATCTGAACACGTTCGTTCCATTGCGCTACGGCCACTCGCTTTCCGCGGGGAGGAACCTGAGCTTCTTCGCTGCGCTTTGAGATCTCAGTTTTCCACAGGAGCCGAGTGTCCTACGCTCCATTCCACCCTGTTTCCAACATTGTTTTCACAATCAACAAAAAACCTGAACGATTAAAAGTGAGAAACTCTCAATCGTTCAGGTATAGTAGGGGCTCCACTACTTATGTCTCAGTGTCTTCTTCCACCACTAACATACTATTGATTTCATCATATACATTGGCGAAGGTATTCGAATTTACTTCATCACCAATCACTGCTTTTATAATTTCTTCAAACACCGCTTTATCTTCCTCGGCAGTCATGATTTCATTGCAGTTCAACACATTTTCGATACGGTTTATTCGCTTTGCTCCCAGCATAAAGGATGTGATTAATGCCTGCGGCGTTGTCCGTAAAGCTAAGGAACGGAAATCCACAAATTCGAGAGACAAGTTTAATAACGGGATTGGCTTGATATAAACGCTATAAATGTCAGCGATTTTCAGTAAATCGTTATCCAACTTAAATTGTTTTCGAATCTCTGCTATATCTTTGTTATTCATCTCTAATTTTAACTCCCTGGCTAGTAAGATTCGTGTTTTGTATATTTTAAAATTAAATTGCTAATAATGTGTACGAATATGGAGTTTTAAGTACGAATAGAAATGTTTTTTCTCAATAAGAGGGGTGAGATGTACATGTTTTGGAAAAAAAAACAGATTGAAAGTAAGCTTGCTGCTCAATCAATAGCTGAATCTGAATTATCGATAGAAGCTCTGAAAAAAAGCCTCGTTCAAATGGATGATGCAGAATTTGTGGAAATTGACATTTCCGTTATTCGAAAAATTCATCTTGTTTACATACGAACTCTCATTGACCAAGAAAAGTTAAATGAAAGCATTATAAAACCTTTAAATAAATGTTCCAAACCGTCTATTCAAGATTGTATTACGAATTCCTCCATTATTCACATTCCTAATTTTATAGAGGCAAAAAAACAGTTGTTTTCAGGTTCCATTTTGTTATTTGATTCTTCGCAACACCTTTGGTTAGCTGTGCCATTAAAAAATCCTATTGGACGTGCCATTGAAACTTCCGAAACAGAAACCATTATGTTCGGAGCAAAGGACAGCTTTAGTGAACAAGTAGAACAAAATATTACGCTTATTCGAAGACGACTCCCCATACATGAACTGAAAGCAGAGAAGTTTACTGTCGGTTCTATGAGCGAGACAAGTGTTGTTTTAATGTACATAGAGGGGCTGACTAATCCAGAATTTGTTTCAACAGTCAAAGAGAAGATTTCTGAAATTAATTTTGATCTCTTCTTTGACTCCTCTCAAGTTGCGGAATTCATGGAGGAACATCAAAACAGTATTTTTCCTCAGTTTCAGCAAACTGACCGGCCTGATATAGTTGCTTATTCTCTGGGATTAGGAAAGATCACCCTTCTGGTAGACAATACACCATTTGCTCTTGTTGCACCCATTACTTTTTTCCATTTATTCCAATCACCCGATGACTATATTAATCGATGGGTAATTGCCAGTTTTTTGCGCATCATCCGATATGCCAGTTTTGTTCTGTCAATCACATTGATTCCTTTCTATGTGGCATTCACAACTCATCACTATCAAATGATTCCTATGGAAACACTTCTGGTCTTGGTCGAATCAAGGAGCATGCTTCCTTTTACTCCTTTTTGGGAAGCATTTATCATGTTAATTTTTATTGAAGTCATGAAAGAAGCAAGTTTAAGAATGCCTACAAAAACTGGTCAAACACTTGGCGTTATTGGTGGTATTGTGATTGGTCAAGCGGCTGTTGAGGCTGGATTCGCTAGCAAGGTATTAATTGTCCTGGTTGGGATCTCGACGATCGCTTCCTTTCTTATTCCCAACTACCTTATGACAAAAACAAATTCATTAATTCAATTGATACTTCTTGTTTTTTCTTCTTTACTTGGGATAATTGGGATTGCACTAGGAAGCATTGCTATTTTGGCTCATCTTAATAGCTTGTCTTCACTCAAGCAACCCTATTTTTCACCAGTTTCCCCTTTTTTCGGTAAGGATTGGATTGACTTATTCATTCGAGGGCCATTAGTCAAAATGTTGGAGCGTCCAGAGCATCTTAAACCTCTAAAACAGAAGAGAGATAAAACTAGGAGATGACTTGATGATGGAAACCCACCAATTATTTAAAAAGAATGAAACCTATAATGGGTTCTATGCCATGTTGTTGGTAAATCGCCTCCAAATGCTATACTTTTATCTGATTATGCCAAATATCTTGATCAATCCATATATGATTTGGGTGCTTATAGCTGTCGGGATATTATCCCAACTAAACCTTCTTCTTTTATCGAAGTGGCTTTTAACCCGTTTATCTAGCAATGGATATAATGGATTTGTCCAATTATTTGGGAAAAAATTGGTGCGTTTTCTCTCTTTCATCGGGTTGTTCTTTATTCTACTTAAACTTTCCGTCATAACATTAGGATTCAGCGAAATTGTTCAAACATTTATACTTCCATCAACAGATACAAATTTTCTTGTCTTTTTTATTTTGTTGTTATGTTTTTATATCGCAGGTAGGGGCGTTGAACATACCATTCGTTTTGTGTTGATTTCTTTTTTCTGTACATTTTGGATGTTCACATGTTTCGTTTGTTTCGTCTTCCCTCCAATAGCTCAACTCAGTGATTTGTATCCACTTATTCCAATGGAGTGGAAAGTAGAAAATTGGAAAGCCGTTTTTTTTATTTTGTCTTCCTATTCTGGTCCGGAATTTCTGGTATTTTTGGGACCATGGCTTAAAACAAACAATAAAACATTTCGCTATTTGTCTTACGGAAACGCTCTCACCGTTGTAGAGTATGTATTCCTATTTATAGCATCCTTATTTTATTTCGGTTCCAATTTTTTAAGTAAAACTCACTATCCAATTATTAATATGGGCCGTTATTTACAAAACCCAGTGTTTGAACGAATTGATATAATGATGCTTTCCTTTCTATTATTTAACCTAGTTTTTGCAGTTTCTCTATTTCTATTATTGTTTTATGGAGCATCTAAAATAGCTTTTGGTAAAATGAGCAAGCCGACCAGTGGTAAAGGTTTGTTATTCAGTGTATTCCTTATTTTTATTGGAATGGTTCTTGTGAATGAATTATTTTGGAAGTCTTGGGAGAAGCAGAACTTTTTACTTAATCTTCAAATTATAGCTGGAAGCATAAGCTATTTTCTTGTTCCACTTGTTATTGTTTTAGTTTTAGTAATGAAAAAAGAGGCGGTTAAAAAACATGCGTCTACATAAAAAGATATGTAAAATATTGATACTCCTTTTTATGACTTTTTGGTTATCTGGCTGTGCCCCTGTTACCGAAAACAACCTTATTGAAGAAATTTCCCCCGTTACCTTTTTGTCAATTAGTAAGGGGGATAAAGGGAAATTAAAAGTCAGTACAATTATGCCTCCTCTAAGTAAAGAAAATAAGTTTGTTATGTCGCAAGAAGTCAGCTTATTAAAGGAGGGAGTACAGAAGTACAACTTAAACTTCAACCAGGAAATTAAATTCGGACAAATGCGGATGCTGGTAGTTAGTGATGAACTTGCAAAAGAGGGAATTATGTCCATTATAAATGTATTATTGACTGATCCGGATATTTCTCCGAGAATCTATTTAGTAATCGTAAAAGGAAATTTTGATGAATACTTGGAAAGTCAATTGGACAAAGATGAAAACTTTGATTACTCGTTTTACCGAATGCTGAAGCATTATGAGGAAAAAAACCAAGGAGAATTAACTGTCGTTAATCTTCATCAATTTAAACATTTGCTCTATACTCCTTATTCAGATCCTTTTTTGCCTGTATTCAAAATAGAAGAGGATGGGGTCAACTATGAAGGTACAGCCTTGTTTAAAGATGACAAGCTAGTTGAAACTATTTCATCTTTAGATGATCGTATCTTCCAGCTGATAAACAACGATCACTACTTAGTTGTTTTACCAATTCAAAAATTTGAAATTGTACTGGGTCATGTTAGATCTAAAGTAATAGTAGATATCGATAGCAGTTATTCTACAATGACCTATACCGTGAATATAGACACTAGGATTGAGGAATACCGGGGAGAGAAGCAATTATTTGACCCACAGCAGTTAGAAAATATGAAAAAAGATATCGAAACCCATCTTGAAAAACAAACACATGAACTAGTTAAAAAGATGCAAGAATTGAAAGTGGATCCATTACAGCTTGGCATACAAACAAAAAGACCATTCTCAAAACCAATGGAAGAAAAAAAATGGATTGAAATGTTTGAGAAGATGGACATTAAAATAAAATACAATATTAATATCGACCCTTTGACGGATGCAAATTCAAAAAGGCAAAACTTTTAATTTTTCTTATCGAATAACTCATAACGTAAACAAAATGAGACTGAGACATAAGTAGTTCAGTCCTTACTATACCTGAACGATTGAGAGTTCATAACTTTTAATCGTTCAGGTTTTTTGTTGACTGTGAAAACAATGTTGGAAACGGGGTGGAATGGAGCGTAGGACACTCGACTCCTGCGGGAAAGAGAGGGAAAATGGAGATTCCGCAGCGCAGCGAGGAAACTCAGGTTCCTCCCCGCGGAAAGCGAGTGACCGTAGCGCAATGGAATGAACGTGTTGAGACAAACTAAAGAGATGGGAACAGCTAGTGTTCGTCTTTTAGAAGCAATCATTTTGTTATGTCCCAAACTCATTTTGTTTACAATCTATCGCTTTGTGTGATATCTGTCATAATTATACAATAACACAAGCAAGCGTTGTGGTCGAAAATTTGGGAAATGACCATAATTTCATCACATCCGCCTGGCTTTGCTCCAAAAATGTCTGCGGCTTTTCTTTTACCGTTTGTTTGCTACCAATAATCGATGAGCCTAATTGTTGCTAGAGAGCATTTAAGTAAATCTGTCTTTTTAGATGAGTAAAATACTCTCAATTGAATCTGGTTAAAAAATCCAATTATATAAATAGGTGTTATTCATATTATAAAGCGGCTCTACGCCAAAATCTGTTCTTGCTTAAAAAAGAGTACCACGAGTGTTGATTATCCAAAATTAGACAGACTTATCCCTTGGAATGTGACGTAGTTTTTCAAAAAAGTGCT